>CAOKPU010000026.1 GCA_948470755.1 uncultured Lachnospiraceae bacterium
CGCGGAATCTCAAAATCCCAAGACAAGCAAGCTTGTCTGGGAGAATGCCGCATTTTGGGCATTCTCCTGCGTGAGAAAAGTCAGCTTGGCTGACTTAGAACTTCTTCGCGAAGCAGCCTCTGCTGCGAGTGATTAGAAGTTCTTCTCACACTAACCCAGATGCCAAAAGGCCCGTCCGGCATCCTGCCGGACGGGCCTTTTAATGCCGGAACACTATAAGGAAATCAAATATTGCCGCTCAACATCAAATGCCGGCTTTTTTGTACCGCTCTGCCATCTCATCCAAAGTCGCGCACTCTACCAACGGCGCCTTCCCTACAGAGCCGAACTGCACGATCAGCGTTCCCACTACTTCCTTTACTCCCGCTTCGATGCAGCCTGTAATGGCCGCCACATCTTCATCAGGAACAACCCCTTTCATCAAAGTTTCCATAATGGGGGTCAAAAATACCCGGGGATCCACCTGCGTCTTATTCTTTTCCAGCAGCTCATAAATCTTTCCGATGGACGGGCTGCTTTGTTTTTCCGGATATTTCGCGAAAAACTCTTTCATATTTCTCGTTACTGCCAGACGGATATCGGTATCTACGTTGATTTTCCCGATCCCGCATGGAATCGCCTGCTTCAGCTCATCTACGGAAATGCCGTACGCATTCTGCACATCTCCTCCCAAGGCATTGATCTCGTCTACGATATACTTCGGGACGGTGGACGAACCATGGGATACCAGTACGCCGAATATATTTTCATGATTCATGCATTCTTTGATCGCAATGGCGATTTCCTTGCGCAGTTTTACATTCTTCCCTTTGGAAGGGCCGTGCATAGTGCCATAAGAAATAGCCAGGCAATCCACCTTTGTCTTACGGAAGAACTCCACCGCATTCATCGGGTTCGTATATGTGGAGGAAGCCGAGAATACGTGGTCTTCCACTCCCGCCAGCACGCCGAGTTCCCCTTCTACTGTAATTCCCCTTTCATGGGCGTATTTTACGACTTCCCTTGTCAGTTCCATATTCTCCTCAAAAGGAAGGGAAGAGCCATCGATCATTACAGAAGTATAGCCGCCTTCAATTGCCGCTTTTACCGAATCGAAGTCCTTGCCGTGATCCAGATGGAGGACGACCGGCACCGGGGAGTTTTCCCCATATTTTTTTACCGCCGCAGCGATATTTTTTGCCCCGATCTTCTTATCCTCCAGCGTCGCATTCAGGAAATCGGTCCTTCCTCCCATAAAGCCGTTAGCCAGGTCCGCCCCTTGCAGGATCGCCGCCGAACGGAACATCTCATGCACCTCGATCACGGCCTTCGCCTGGGCCACCGCATTTACGTTAAAAGCGCCCTGCGCAAAATGATATTTATCCGTTGTTTCCAACAACGGTCTTAAAGGTATTAACGCCATTGTCTTCCTCCTTATTATGTCATACATAAATTATTGCCAAAGCCGGCTTTCCTGACATTTGCCTGATGCATAAAAAGCCGGCTTTTGCCTTTTCTTTTGTTCATAAGCTAAAAAGCCGCCCTTTTTTCTCCCGCCCGTCTTATCTGCTGACTTGCTTTCCGCCGACAAAAGTATCATACACATTGTTTTCTTCATCCAGTATGACAAGATCCGCATCTTTCCCATCCGCAATGGAACCTTTTTTATCAAAGACGCCGATCAGCTTTGCCGGATTTTCCGTCAACAGCAAAAGGACTTGCTCTATCGGCCTGCCGGTAAACTTCAGGATGTTTTTCAAAGCCTGCCCTGTGGTCAGCGTGCTTCCCGCACGCACGCCGTTGGAGGCCAGTTTGGCGTCCCCGTCCACTACCACCACGTCATTTACTCCCAGTTTGTAATTCCCGTCAGGAAGCCCTGCCGCCATAATGGAATCGGTGATGGCCACCACTTTATCCATCCCCTTTGTCTTAAGCAGGAGACGCACCACGCCAGGGTGCAGATGCCGCCCGTCGCAGATAGCTTCGCAATAAATATCCGACTCCATAGCCGCCCCCATAATGGCCGGAAAATGCTGGTGAAGCAGTTTCATTGCGTTGAAAATATGGGTGCAGGACGCCGCACCGTTTTCAATGGCTTTCATAGAAGTATCGTAATCCGCGCCGGAATGCCCGATGGCCACTACGATCCCCAGGTCTTTGATCGAAGGGATGGCGTCCACCATGCCGTCGATCTCCGGGGACACCGTCAAATACCGGATATTCCCTTCCGCCGCCTCCTGATATTCCTTTAACAATCCTACGTCCGCATCCCTAAGGAGATGCTCCGGCATGGCCCCTTTAAACTCTTTTGCCAAAAAGGGGCCTTCCAAATGGATGCCGAGAAGGTCCGCCCCGTCATTTCCCATTGCTTTATGTTTCTTGAATTCGTCGATGCACCATAATGTCTGTTCTTTCGTATCCGTCAACACGGAACACAGCCATGAAGTGGTACCCTGGGTCGCCATAAAATGACCGATTTTTCCCAGTTCTTCCGCCGTTGCCGCATTTACGTCCACTCCTACCGCGCCGTGGGTATGGATATCAAGAAAACCGGGAACCACCCGTTTTCCTTCCGCATCATATACTTTTGCCCCTTCTTTTGGCGTCTCTTCTTTCGGAAGGACATGAATGCGTCCTTCTTCCATGCCGATTGTTTTCTCCTGAAAACTTCCGTCTAAAAAGACTTTTCCGTTTATAATATACTGCTCCATTCCGCTACCTCCATTTTTTCCATAACTTCTTTTATTCCGGGAGATTTGCAACAAACTCCGTAAACTTAATATTGATATCCGGGTGGGCCTGTAGAAGGCTTACCGGGAAATGCGCCGTCGGTTCGCCATACGCCGCATGGCGCACTACGCTCCTATGCCAGTCGCGGAAGCAGCCCAGACGGATCTTCCTTGCGTGGGAAATCTCATAAATGCCGATGGTAATACAGTAATGAGGCATATCGTCCAATGCGCCGTTCAGATCCCCAATGGAATTTACCGCCCTTGTTTCCTTCGATATATCCAATACTCTCGTCTTTAAGGCAAGGAATCCTTCCCCTGTCATCTCATCCTGCGGCTCGTTAAACGCCACATGGCCGTTGATCCCGATCCCTCCAAAAGCGATATCCACACCGCCCAGTTTTTCGATCAGTTCCGGTATGTATTCCAAATGATTGGGATCCGGGAATACCCTCTGGCTTTCCGGCATCACCAGCTCCGGTTTTATCTTCGTATATACCACCCGGTCCATAAAGCCGCGGAAACTCAGCTTATGTCCCTTGTCAATCCATTGCTTATCGTCCGTTAAGTACTCGTCCATATTAATGAACCATACATTTTTCAGGTCGATATTCCTGCTGTTTACCATATCCACAAAATAAGGATACTGGCCTACCGGGCCTACCGGGCAGATGAATACGGTTTTCTCCCCGAGCCCGTTCTTCCTCTCGATTTCCGCCGCCATCTCTTCCGCTATGGACCGGAATACAGCCGCATTATCTTCCATCACAATCAACGGGATCTTCGGGGCCTTTAACAACTCTTCTTTTGTGTAATAGTAATAATCATGCATAACCTTTCCTTCCTTTCTTTTGCGCCCTCGGACAATCTCCAAATAAACATGCCCAAAGATGCTTTGCATCTTGCACGCGCCTGCCTTAACCGTTATAAACCTCGTCCTTCATCATCAAATGCACCGCGCTTTTCTTAAATGTGAGGGGAAGCGCAAGTATATTCGGGTTCTCCCCTACATATTTTTTCTTTGCATCTTCCAATGCCTCCTCTATCGTCGCCCTCGTCTTTAAACCCATGCCCCTTGCATACCCCGGTTCCTGGGCGCCGCAGATATAGATAGCGGAAGTGTTCATTTCCGCTATATGCCCGCAAGCTATCATGGAAAAGCCGTGGAACGGATGGAATGCATTGGCAAAGCGGTACTTGCGGATATATTCTTCGTTGGTGGCAAAATATTCGCCCAGCCTGTTCATATCGGGCAGCGTATTCATCTGATCCTTCTGGAACATATCGTACATTTCCCTTAAATAAGGCCAAAGCTCATCATGGAAATATCCGTTGCAGATAGAAGAGCATATAATAACGCACTTATCGCTCATTACCCTTTTATGACGGATGACTTGCGCCGAAAGCGCCTGCATCATCATGATCGGGTTCGTTCCCATCCCTTCCCCGTAATGGAAGAACTGGGGCATACCGAATATCATCACATCATATTTTTTCTCCGCAAAAGGCACATAAGTCCTCTTATCCGCCACTTTCCAGGATGCCGGCTGCATTTCTTTCGCATAGCCGGAGAAAATGGCAATCTGTCTGGAAGAAGTATCTAAAACCGCATCGCAGCAGAAAAATTTCTTGCCCATGCACTTTTCCATATGCTGCCCGATCTCATCAAACTTCGTCCGCATCAGGGAATGTCCGCTCACCGGCACAAAGTCCTTTTGATGCATTACTTTCGGCACATGATGGGAAGCAATCGAACGCCAATGGGTAATGCCCGTTGCACAATGCTTATAGCCGCCGGAATATCCCCCATAAGGGTTGCCCTGCGTATGCCCTATCAAAATTGCCACATCGCTGTCATACACATATTTATTCATCAATACCGGATCGCCCCTGTCCGTCGTTCCCAAATCCACCAGATGTTCATAATCCTCGCTGTCATGGTTGATGATCTGCCCGCAGTTCCAGAATTCATCAAAAAGTTCCTTCCCAAGCACGCCTTTGATTTCCTGCTCCGTATTCTTCCGGTGCAGTCCATTGGAACAAATCAAAAGGATATCCTTCTTCTCCACCCCTGCCGCATACAGTTCCTTCAAAATCAGCTTAATTGATATTTTCCTATGGGAAGTAGGCTGTTCGCCCCCCTTTACCCTGTCCGGGAATACGATCGTAACCTTCGATCCCTTTTTCGCCAGCCTGGAAAGCGGCTCCATCCCCATGGGGTTCCGCAAAGACTCCAACGTCTTTTCTTCCAGCTCTTCTTCCGGGATATGCGGCGGATCCTCCACCGTCACCCCCGGAATAAATACATCCGTACTCTCCGGCAGCTCTGCCGCCATCGTACCCTGCCCGTACTCAAATTCCAACTTCATAAACAATCCCTTCCTTTCCTTGCGTTATTTTCTATTGATTGCCGTAACAAAGCGTATCCTTACCGCCCCATATACATCCGGATGATTTCCAGATATTCATCCGGGTAAAACCCGATATCTCCCTGGAATCTGGTCAAAGCGATCAGGCCTCCGTCTATTTCCGGGATAGAAGCTAACATT
This sequence comes from uncultured Lachnospiraceae bacterium, assembly GCA_948470755.1. GTDB lineage: Bacteria > Bacillota > Clostridia > Lachnospirales > Lachnospiraceae > Kineothrix. The sequence continues at coordinate 5,258 of CAOKPU010000026.1, forward strand.
GCCGCATTATCCGTTTTCAAACCTCCGCCGTAAGCTACCGCCATTCCGCCGGTGCGTTCTTTCACAAACCGGGCGATCATCTGGATATAGTCCTTTCCTGCCGGCGTCTTTCCCGGGCCAATGGACCAGATCGGTTCATAGGCAATCGCCACTTTTGTGGCATCTACGTCTTTTAGCCCGATTTGCAACTGTTTCCCAAGGACTTCCTGCCACTTATCCTGTTCTTCCGCACTTTCCCCGATGCAGTACAAAACGGTCAGTCCGGCTTCCACGGCGGCTTTCACCTCCTGATTCAGAATCCGGTTCACCGCATCCGTATCGTTTACCCCGGCTTCCGCCATAATGCCAAGCTTATCCCTGCGTTCTTCACAATGCCCTATTAACACGCTGGAACAGCCTAATGCTTTCATCGCTTTTCCCGTCCGGTTTGCGGTAAAAGCGCCAAAATTGCCGCCTTCCTTCACATCCTCCCTATGGATCCCCTGGGATCCGATCGCAAGGTTCCCGCCCGCATCCAATGCCCCAATGGCTGAAAGAAGATGGGCTTCCGGCAGGTACATCACAAACTCCGCTTCATCCTCCCCGTACTGAGCTAAAGCTTTTTTCGTATTTTCCACGATATAAGCGCCCCATTCCTTTATCGGCGCAATACTGTTCACGCCTCCCAGTCCCTTCGGAATATCAAACCTCTTCAAATTCAAATAAATATGCTTCATCCCTGTCTGTCTCCTTTCCTGCATAACAGCATTTAAACATTTGCATAAACCGTGGATCGTTAGCCATCCTGACGATTATTTTATGGACATCCCTTTAAATCCTGCTTTTGAGCGTTTGTTCCATTTCGTCCTTAAAACTTACCATTTCCGGCAGATCGCCATCGATCAACGGCCTGCACCACCGGACGAACTGACCGGTGATATCGTTACCTCTTTCATTTATATAGTTTTCCGGCATCACCCGTTCATTCAGCATGACCTCTTCAATCGGTATCAACGGTGTTTCTATCCCATATGCTTCCCCGGCTTTTCTCTTTATGCCTACCATCACGCCTGTCCGCCCGTCCACTGCAGCCTTTACCGCTTCCCTGCCTACCAGGATCGCTTCCTCCCTGTCCACTTTTGACTGGAGCAGCATGGAAGTCCTCCCGCATAAACCCGGTTTTTCGCTTCTTGCCTTAATCCCCAGCTTCTTTATAACCAGTTCCGCCAGATAAGCGCTCACGTCCCCATAATAAACAGCCCGGTCCGTTTTAAAAATAGGCGGCACGATAGATTCTCCCTTTTCGTTGCGCAGCCCTTCGCTGACAACAACGACCACGCCCCCTAACTCATCATATAATTTCTTCACATCCTCCAAAAATTCTTCTTCATTAAAATTCCTCTCCGGAAGATAGATCAGATGCGGTGCATCACCCGGATTCTTCCGCGCCAATGCCGAAGCCGCCGTAATCCATCCCGCATTCCTTCCCATAGCCTCTATAACGCATACATGGATAGGCAGGGATTTTACATCAGCACCCACTTCCTTCGTTACGGTAGCAATATATTTTGCGGCGCTGGGAAAGCCCGGAGCATGGTCGATAATGGAAATATCGTTATCCATGGTCTTTGGGATGCCCACGACATAGATCCCTTCCCCTTCGCATACTTTGCTCACTTTTCCGCAAGTATCCATAGATCCGTTCCCGCCGTTAAACAATACATATTTAATGTTATTCTTTTTAAAGATATCCACCATGGCTTCATATTGGTCTTGCTCCAACGGGAACCGTGAAGAGCCGATAGCCGTTCCCGGCGTCTGCAGGAGCCGTTCTATTTTCTCATCTTCCAAGGCTCCCATATCCAGGAAGTTTTCCGCCAATATCGCCTCCGAACCGCCAATCGCACCATAAATCTTCTGAATATCAGGATTCTCCTGCGCTTCCCTTATTACGCCGTACAAAGAAGCATTCAACACCGCCGTCGGCCCTCCGCCATGCACCACAAGTAAATTTCCTTCCATATTACAACCATACTCCTTTCCCTTCGCCAGCCCATTTTCATTTTTTACACATCTTTTCCGCACAATCATGCTGTTCCTGCCCCATCCTGCCCCGTGCGGCGGGCAAACTTTCAAATGCCCGGATCTCATTTATAATAGTATCATACTCCCCTGCTTTTCCGTTGCAATTTTTACCCAAACGTTTGCGTAAACATTTCCCCCATGATACAATAAATTATGTACAATAAAAAGGGAGGAGGGTTGTTATGACGTTAAAAGAAATCGCTTCTTTGGCCGGCGTTTCCCCTTCCACAGTCTCCAGGGTCATCAACCATCCCGGCTCCAAAGCAGCAAGCCGGGAAGTGGAAAACAAAATATGGCAGATCATCCGTGAAACCGGCTATATCCCGGACGCCTCCGCCAGAAACTTGAAACTCCGCTCTGTTTTGGCGCAAAATCAGGCCAGGCAAAAGGCCATCGGCTGCATTCTCGCCCGGACTCATACTTCGGATCCTTTTTTTTCCAAAGTGACCAGGGGGTTGGAACGGGAAGCTTTGCGCAACGGCTATACGGTAAAATATATTTTTTCCTATGAGGATCTTAGGAATCCGGATATCCAGGAGGCCATCCAGCAGACCAAAGTAGAAGGCGTAGCGCTTTTAGGACGCCCTGATTCCAAGATGCGTTCTTTCTTAAAGACGAATTATAAAAAAATCATTTATGCAGGGCTGAACAATATTGATTCGGAATTCGACCAGATTACGTGCAATGCTTACCTTGCTTCCAAAACCGCCGTCAGCTATTTGGCGGAACTGGGGCATACCCATATCGCTTATTTAGGAGAGCGGAAAAATGAGATCCGTTACCGTGGTTATTTGGATGCGATTTCCCAACTCGCCCTGCCGCTTAACCGGGAACGCATCATCGACATCCATCTTTCCGCCGAGGACGGCTACCGGGCAGCCGCAAAGCTTTTATCCTCCACACGCGATGTCACCGCTTTATTCTGCGCCAACGACCTGACGGCCATCGGCGCCATGAAAGCAGCCAAAGAATCCGGCTGCCGCATTCCGGAAGAACTGTCCGTGATCGGCATTGACGATATCGAAACCTGCCAATATACTACCCCTATGCTCACCACCATCCATATCCCGATGGAAGACATGGGGATAATGACGGCCAAGATATTGATCGACCGGATTGAAACCGGAAAGCGGATCCCTATGAAAGTAGAACTTCCGTTCCGCCTGATCCGGCGGGGAAGCTGCGCAGCCCCGCCCTCCAAACCAAACCACCCGCCCCAGGCGATGGAATAGTTACCGCAAATGCTTAACCATAAAAAAGAAAGGATGAAATTATTATGCAGCTCACTTTAAAAAGCCAAGGTTACACAGTCACCGTTGAATCCCTAGGCGCAGAATTGAAATCTTACAAAAATGAAAGCGGCAGGGAATTTATCTGGAACTCCAACCCGGATTTCTGGCCCCGCTCCTCCCCGCTTCTATTTCCCTCCATCGGCAATCTGCGCGATGGAAAGACTATCATTAACGGAAAAGAATACGAGATCCCCAAACATGGCTTCGTCCGCGATATCGATATGGACCATGAAAAAGAAGCGGAGAACAAAATCACCTTTTCCTGCTGTTATAACGAGGAGACTTTAAAATGCTATCCCTTCCGGTTCCGTTTCCAACAGTCTTATGAACTGGACGGCCCTCTGCTTAGCACTTCCTATGTCATTACCAATGACGATGATAAAGATATGTATTTCCATTTAGGCGCACATCCTGGTTTCATGTGCCCTCTGGAAGAAGGGGAAAGCTTCTCCGACTATGTACTTAAGTTCCCTTTCGAGGAAACATGCGACAGCCCGGTATATGACCTGGAAAACATGCAGTTTAACCCGGACAATACCAAAAGGTACTTAGACGACAGCGATACGATACAACTGGATTATTCCCTTTTTGATATTGACGCCATCGTATTCCCGCATTTAAAGTCCAAGAGCGTAACGCTGATGAATCCGGCTACAGGCAAGGGGATACAGATGGATTATCCTGATTTTTCCACCATCGCTTTTTGGACTCCTGCCCAGGTAAAAGCCCCCTTCCTATGCATGGAACCCTGGAACGGGGCTGCCATCTTTGCAGATGAGGATAATGAATTCATCCACAAAAGGGATATCCAGACATTAAAGGCCGGGGAAAGCAGGACTTATCAGTTTACGATCCGCCTGCTCGTATAGGCCATACCGGATGGAAGACCAATCATATTTTAAATATAAGGAAAAGAAACAAGATGACAGAAACTATACTTATTTCTATAATCGACGGCCAGGGGGGAGGCATTGGGAAGCAACTGGTTGAAAAACTGGCTTCCGGCCTGCCAAAGGGGAAAAATATCATCATCCGCGCCCTTGGCACCAATGCGCTGGCTACCAATGCTATGCTAAAAGCCGGGGCCGACGACGGCGCAACCGGGGAAAACGCCATTGTATTCAATGCAGGGAAATCCCATATCATCGCCGGAGTAATGCCAATCGTCATGCCCCACTCCATTTTAGGCGAAGTAACGCCCCGCATGGCGGAAGCCATCGGCGCCAGCGATGCATTGAAAGTGCTGATCCCCCTGCCCAGGTGCAACACCCGGATCGCCGTACCTGGAACAGCCTCTTTAGGGCAGTGTATCGACCAGGCTGTAGAGATCATAAAAGAATATATCGAAAATCAGATCCCTTAAAGTTTTGCAGCAGCCGGAATCCGGGGAAAAGCGGAATCCGGCTGCTACAGGATATGAAATCGCTTTTTATATTCCCGGGAACACTTTTCCTTGACAACGCTCCGGCATTGCTTTATAATAATTTTAATGTGCAATCTGAAGATTGTTATTCTTTTATATACTTATTGGACACTTACCGATACCATGAAGGTATGAGCCTTTTTTCAGAGGATCCCTTTTGAAAAAGGACAGCTTTTTTGGTATTTTTTTATGCATAAGAGCGGATGCCGGCCCGTTTCCGGCGCCTTTGCCGCCCGGATCTTATGGGATATGGAAAATACCTGAAAGAACAGCAACGATTCTAAGAAACCATAAAAAAGAAAGGATTGCCATTATGAAAAACCAAAATGTAAAAAATATTGTCAACGCCGCCCTCTGCCTTGCTTTGTGCATGGTACTCCCCTTCCTGACCGGACAGATCCCGCAAATCGGGAGCGCTTTGTCTCCGATGCATATCCCCGTCTTCCTCTGCGGTTTCCTCTGCGGATGGCCTTACGGGCTTGTTGTAGGCTTTATCGCGCCGATCCTCCGGTTTATGCTTTTTGGTATGCCGCCTGTTTTCCCTACGGGGATCGCAATGTCTTTTGAACTGGCAGCCTATGGCGCAGTATGCGGAATGCTTTATACAAAACTGCCCAAAACGATTCCCAATATTTATCTTTCCCTCATCGGTTCCATGCTCTCCGGGCGGATCGTCTGGGGGATGGCAATGACGGTGATTGCGGGAGTAAGTCAGGCGCAATTTTCTTTCCAGGCTTTTCTTGCCGGGGCTTTTCTTAACGCCATTCCCGGCATTATCTGCCATTTAATATTGATACCTATTGTTATCGTCGCATTACAGAAAGCACACTTTATCGGACATGGACACTATCAGACAGCTCATCCTGACACACTTAACTGAATATCCCTCTATGGAGCTTACCGACATGGTAAAGCTGCTTTATCAGCATGAATTTGGGCCGGGGCATATGATTTCCGATGAAGCCGGAAGCTTGCAAAGGCTTACCGCGGAATGGGAAAGCCTGTCCCATTCCCCATCCGCCCCTTTTATGGAAGCCATCGGCAACGGGCTTGTAAGAGTCCATCTCGCCGCTCTTGACAAAACTGAGCTTCCTGCTTTAAACTCTATGTTCTGTCTGACCGCCGGCCATATAGATGGGAGCAAAGAAAAGTTCCTTCAATATTTAGACTGCCTACCTTCCTTTTTCCCGGACGCCGGAAGCTTTTTGACAGACTATAAAAAAAGAGGCTGTCCGCCCCTTAGCCATAGCAATACTTACCGTCGGGCCTACCATCCGGCTTACCGCGTCATTACGGAAGGTTATGCGCGTTTCCTACAATTGATCCGTTCCCTCTCTTTCTTGTTTCATGAGAAAGGGCGGCTTATTGTTGCCATCGACGGTAACTGCGCTTCCGGAAAAACTACGTTAGGCCATTTTCTCTCCCTATCTTTTGATTGCAATGTTATCCCTATGGATGATTTCTTTCTGCCTCCCGGGCTGCGTACTGCCAGCCGCTTGGCAGAACCCGGCGGGAACATCCATTATGAGCGATTTGGAACAGATGTCAAAGAGGCTTTGCAAGCGGGAAGGACCATATCCTATCTTCCATTTTCCTGCAGTACTATGGATTACGGAAAAAGGATCATTTTACCCCCAAAACCCTTTACCGTGATCGAAGGTTCTTATTGTATGCGCCCGGAATTCTGCAGCCTCTATGATTACTCCGTATTCCTCTCCTGCCCGTATGACCAGCAGATTAAACGGATACGGATACGCAACGGGGAAGAAATGCTGCAAAATTTCATTACAAAATGGATCCCTATGGAAAATGCATATTTTGATGCCTTTCATGTAAGGGAAAACTGTTCCGTCGTCATTGAACAAAAAAGTGTGCGTTAAAACGCACACTTTTTTGTTCTATAATATCTTCCCTTTATTCCACCGTCACGCTGCAAGTATAAGAACGCCTGCCCATAACATCCCTTTTCTCTCCCGAAAGAACCACTTCTTCACAAAAATGGATATCGTGCGCGCTTGTTCCTACCATGACGTCCATAACAGTAGGTTCCACTACAAATTCCATGTCTTCATTATAATAGCCAAGCTGCGCCGTATCTAAAGTAAATGTCACTTTCTTTTCTTCCCCTGCCGCCAAAGATATCCGTTTAAATCCGGCTAATTGTTTTACCGGGCGGATCACATGGGCTTTTTTCGTATGATAATAAAGCTGTACGACTTCATCCCCTTCCCGTTCCCCGGTATTTTTTACCGCAAGGGATACAACGATCTTCCCATCCGTAGGCACATTCGTCTCTTCCAGACAAAAATCCTTCAGTTCAAAGGTTGTATAACTTAATCCATGGCCAAAACAGAATAACGGGCTGTCATCCTCATCCACATAACCGCCGCTGAAAATTGCGGAACCATAGCCTCCGCCGGCGCCCGCCCTGTTATAGCCGCTTCCCGTCCTATGGTTATAAGTTACCGGAACCTGGCCCACGCTGCGGGGTACGGTCATCGTCATTTTCCCACCCGGGTTTGCGCTTCCGTCCAATACATCTGCAATTACTTTTCCGGCAAACTGTCCCGGCATAAATGCTTCCAACATACCGTCTACATGCTCACAAGCCCATGGAGTTGCAAAGATACCCGGCCCATAAAGAACCAACACTACCTTTTTCCCGGTTGCACACAAAGCCTCCAGCAACTTCTGCTGTACTCCGGGCAGATCCAGCTTGCAGCGATCCTTTCCTTCCCCTCCTGTCACATTGACCCAGCCGGAATTGCCGCCGCAGGCAAAAACCACCACATCGCTTTCCTCTGCCGCTTTTACCGCTTCCGCAAACCCGGATTCATCCGGGCCTATGATATCGCATCCCTTCGCATAATTAACTTCAAACCGTCCTTCCAGCTCCTCTTTTAAGGAAACTGCCCCCATAGAACGCAGTACGGAATTCATATCCCCGATTTTCTTTTTTTCCTCCTCTGTCAATGCCTTAAAGAAAGATGCAAACGGGTTTGCCGCCTCATTATCTTTCGCCTTAGCGGCTTCATCCGCAATACCGTTAAAAGATACGGAATCATTTCCGCTTGCCCCTGCCGAAAGCATCTCCACATAAGCCGGGAAAGTATAACCGCTTACAGGATAACGAAGACTGTCCGCATGGGGCCCGATTACCGCCAGCCTGCTTCCCTTTTTCAAGGGAAGGACTCCATTGTTTTTCAAAAGCACCAAAGATTTTGCCGCTATTTCTTCCGATAGCGCATTCTTCTTGCTGTTCGTCATTGCCTCTTTTACTTTTTCCACATCCACATAAGGATTCTCAAACAAACCATATTCAAACTTCACCTTCAATACGCGGCGCACCGATTCATCCAGAACCGATTCATCCAACTGGCCGGAGCGTACATACCGGGGAAGTTTGGCAAAAGAACCTCCTACCGGAATCTCCGTATCCGTTCCTGCTTTTTTTGCCAGATATCCCGCTTCTTCATAGGTATCTGCAATATGGAAATCCGTCAACGTCTTCATGATGCCGGCCCCGTCGGAAGTAAGGATCCCCTCAAATTTCATCGTATCGCGCAGTAAGTCATGGGCAATCGCCCGGTTCGCTACCACGCACATTCCATCGATCTCCGCATAATTCGCCATCACGGAACTTACGTCCGCTTCCCTCATAGCCGCCTCAAACGGTGTGGCAAAGACCTCATACAGCTCCCGGCTGTTTAACCGGGTCGTCGCCGTATTCAGCCCTCCCTGCGTCTCGGAATATCCTAGGAAATGCTTGGCCACACAGGCCACGCCGTCTTTTTTATTTCCCTGCATCCCTTTGATATAATGGATTCCCATTTGGCTGATTAAATAAGGATCCTCTCCATAAGTCTCATAAGTGCGCCCCCATCTGGGATCCCTCGCCACATCGATGACAGGGCTCATTGCAGAATTAATGCCCACTGCTTTTGATTCCTGCCCGATAATTTTCGTCATTTCTTCCACAAGATCCGGATCCCATGTACATCCTGCATTGACCTGTGCCGGGAAAAGGGTGCCGCCCATAGCCGGGTACCCGCATAAATTCTCCGACTGCAAAGCCACCGGGATTCCGAGCCTTGTTTTTTCCATAAAATATCTCTGTATTTTATTTGTCAGTTCCGCAATCTTCACCGGGTCCGCCAGCCCTGTAATGGAATATTGGGTAAACCGCCCATGTCCATTGGGATACTTTTCCTTAAGCAGTTCCTCCCAGCCATCCCCCGCCATTAGGATTTCATTCGTAAGATCGCCGCATAGCTGTGCCGCTTTTTCTTCCAACGTCATCCGCGAAAGCAGATCTTCTATCCTCTCCTCTATCGTATACCCCGCATCCTTATACACTTCCATACCTTAACTCCTTCCTTTGCCCCTGCATAGCGCTTATTAGCCATTTTGCCAAAACATCATCGCTGTATCCGGGCAATCTTTTTAACTCGTTCATCCCTGCTTCCCCAAAGCTTTAAACATCCACCCTTTATACGCCTCAACGCCCGGCTGGTCAAACGCATTCACTCCCATCAGCTTACAGGAGAGATAACACGCAAACTGGAAAAAATAAAATAACTGTCCAAAATGATAAGCATCCAGCCTGTCAATTTCCAGCGTAAAACACGGCATCTTCCTGCTGTGAGCCGTTACGGTAGCCTTATATGCTTCTTTATTGATATACCAAAAATCTTTCCCATCCAAATAATCAAAATAGTCCTTCTTCCCGTCGCTCTCCATAAGAAATGAATCCTGGCGTTCCTTTATATCCAGGAACGTTTCAAAAATGATCGGGGGGCCGTCCTGAAGGAACTGCCCTACCGAATGCAGTTCTTCCGAATATTCCCCCGCCACCGGAAAAATCCCCTTGCTCTCTTTCCCTTCGCTTTCCGCAAACAACTGGATCCACCATTTAAAAAAGTATTTGAACCTGGGTTCAAAACAAGCCAGCATTTCGATCCGGTATCCCCGGTTATAGAAAAAATTACGCAGGCTGGCATACTGGTAGGCGATATTCCCCGGCGCATCTTCCTCATGCAGCTCTTTTTGCATATCATTCGCCCCACGCACCAGTTCCCTTATGTCAATTCCCGCCACTGCCATAGGAAGCAGGCCCACATTGGAAATCGCCGTATACCTTCCGCCAATATTGTCGGGAAATTCCAAAAACATATAACCGTTGTCCTCACATAATTTTTCCAGGCTGCTTCCTGCCGTTCCTGTTGCAATAATGCGCTCCGCGGCCTTGCTTCCATATCTTTCGTGCAAATATTTGCGCAATACCCGGAAAGCCGCCCCCGGTTCCAACGTCTCAAAATTCTTAGCTATGCAATTAATATAGATGGACTTCCCCTCCAATTTCTCCAACGTCCGATTCAGTGCATGGGCCGAAAGCGTATTCCCGGCATATACGATTTCCGGCGTGCCGGGAAGCTGCAAAGCCTTTATCACGCTGCGGGCCGCGTTATTAGAACCTCCCACCCCGATCAGGACAAATACATCCGCATTCTGCCGGATATCCGCCGCCAGCATTTCCAGACGCCTTATCCTCTCTTCGCCGGCCCACTCTTTGGTATCCAGCCATCCCTGACTGTCCTTATATTCCTCTTCCCCTTTCCGGGCAAGAGAAAGCACGCTTTTATTCCGGTCAGCAAAGCTGTCATATTCTTTTTTCCATTCTTCCTCTTTGTTATGAATCCTCAGCTTTATCATGTTCCACCTCATCCACAGCCTTTAAATATTTAATGCATCATCCGTTACGATCCCTGCCGCCTTATCTAATTTCCTTTGCATATCCACCTCGCCTTTGCGGTCCAGCGGATAGAAATACATAGCGATCACGGAAGCAATATAGCCCAGGATAGGCCCTAAAGTACAGAGCAGGAGAATAGCCTTTAAGCATCCCGGCGATTGCTGCTCTACCGTCGCGCTATAGCCTGTCGCCGATAAGATCGCGCCCCCAAAAAACATGGAAAAGGCCTGGCAGCATTTATTAACAAACGTAAAAGTAGAATTTACAAGCGCCGTGCCATTGACCCCCGTTGTGATCTGCGCATAATTTGCGGAATCCAGAACAGCCGCACGGCTTAACATATTGTTGATCGTCCATGTAAAAGTAACGGCAATATAGGTAAACATAACTGCGGCAATGGCATAGCTCCCAGCCAGCCCGGTAATCAGCATCGGAAGCGTAAACACTACGGCCAGGGCTTCCACTACGATAATTCCCGCCTTCTTGCCCGTCCTCTTTACAAACGGCTGAATGAACGCTACTAAAGCAAAACCTATAAATGTAGATGCATAACCGATATATGTAATCAGGTCCGTCCTTCCGCCCATGTTGTACTGGAAGAAGTAAATGCGGAGAGAATTGGATATTTGATAAGCAAACATATCCGTACCATAAGCGATCAGGACGCAAAGCAGCGCCTTATTTTTCGTAATAACGGAAAGCGTCTCCGAAAGAGGCTGCTTCTCCTTCTTCTTCACTTCCATATCCGGATCATATACGTCCACATCCTTCACGGACATTGCAGACAGGATAAACAGCACCGCTGAGATTGCCCCAAAGATAATCGTAAACTTCATCCATGCCCCGGCGTCCTCCTGGCCTCCCAAAGCATTCAAAATCGGCAGGGCCCATGCCGAAACCACTAAAGAGGCGATGGAGCCAAAAGCCTGGAAAATTGCCTGTATCCTCGTCCTTTTTGCCAAATCGTTGGTCAGCATAGCGGGCAGCGCAAGCTGCGGGATCTGCACGATCGTCCATGCCAGGGAATAAATAATATATGTCACAAATGCATACACGATCTTACCGGTTGCAGAAAAATCCGGCGCTGTAAACAGCAGTACAAACATAATCCCCAGAAAGGGCGCCCCGGCAATGATAAAAGGGCGGTATTTCCCCAGTTTTGTATTCGTCCTGTCAACGATCATCCCCATAAGCGGGTCAGTCACGGCATCTACCAACCGCGCCACCATAAAAATCGTCCCCGCCATCACAGCAGGTATCTGCAAAATATTTGTATAAAAATATGTAACATATGTCCCCACCATCATAAAAATGATGTTATTTGGAAAATTCCCCACACTATACAGCCAATATTGGGCTTCTGTCGCTTCTTTTCTTTGAGTACCCATTTTTCTGCCTCCTCCATTTACTCCATTTAATTAAAACTTTTAACTATGTGTTGAAAAAACAAAAGTGCCTTATGCACTCCCTCGTCCAGGATTACTGACAATGCAGCTTTTGTTTTACGCAAGTAACTGCGCCTATGCCAAAACACGGCTGTATCAACAGCCATTCCTATCTATATGCCCTTTCCCTCCTTCCCTTCATCTTACTTACTTAAAACTTTTAATAAATTAATTATATCCAACAATGTTTTTCCAATCAAGAAGAATATCCACTAAAATAACATAAAAAAAACTATGCAGAATCACCAAAAAATCTGCATAGCCCTATTGCAAAAGCCAACCCGCCCAAGCCTGTCCGATCCATATCGTCCTTCCCTGTCCAAAGACTTGGCTCAACACTCTAAAAAAAGCTTGCTGATAGCAAAATAAGCCGCCCCTTTCGCCCCCCAGCCGGAGTCATAAGGTTGAAAGAAAATCTGTACCTCCTCTTCATTCAGCCCATAGAAATTAGCTTTTGCCGTACGCAATAATTTTTCCCGGTTAGGCTTCTCCTTCATGATATAACCGTCCACCACAACGAACCCGGGATTGATCAGGTTTACCACATTCGCTAAGGCGATCCCCAAAAATCCAACCGCCTCATCCATCACCTGGATCACATCTTCATCCCCGTCCCGTTGGGCGTCCAGTATATCCTGTATGGTCAGCCGCCCTTTCTCATCCAGCCTCTCCCTTAACTTTGGGGCTGCCCCCTGCAGCAGCTTTTCCTGGCATTTTTCAAAAATAGCCCTTTCGCTTCCCACATCATCCACAGTCTTTTGGATCGTTTTTCCATCCTTATGAAAGCTGACGATCGTACGCCCCAGCTCGCCGGCCCCGGAAGTGCATCCCGATATGATATCGTTTTTTACCATCAAAGGGCAGGCAACCCCTTTGGACACAAATAAATAGGCAAACGTATCCGCCTTTATCTTATGGGAACTCATCTCATATCCGATTGCCCTGATCCTTACATTATTATCAATAATTACGGGGACGTTCAAAATCCCCTGTAAATCCTCCGCCAGATGCTTCCCTACCCATTCCTGCCTGAGGTTGCTTCTGATTACCCCGCTCCCGCAGTCAATGAACCCCGGGAGTCCAATCCCAACCCCCAAAAACCTCTTTTCCTCTGCGAACCGCATGAGCTTCCGGATTTGTCCCTTAATATTTTGCAGCATCTTATCGTAATTCTCCGCACCTGGCGCTTCCTCCGAAAAGGCAATCACCTTTCCTTTCATATTCAGCAGTACCGCGCTTGTGGCATAAGGGCCAAGCTCCACTCCGACCGCACATGCCGTATCCGCCCGGAATGCAATAGAGGCAGGCCTCCGGCCCATAGCGTTTACCAGATTATTTTCCGCCATCGGGATCTCTTCCAGGATTCCCTCCGAAAGCATTTCATTGACGCTGGTTGTTATGGTCGGCAGCGTCAGCCCCAACGCTTCCGCGATTCCGGTCCTCGTGGCATTCTCCGTACGGAATATCATATTTTTAATCAATACACGGTTCCATCTTCTTGTTTCCAGCAGGCTGCTTCCCTTTTTATTCATCTTCCGTCTCCCCCTACATGTATATCCATCTGTACAAATGGGCTGCCCCAGGAAAGTCTGTCCCTTTGGCGCTTTACTGCGACAGCAGCCATTTCCTTCTTGCGCGCAGTGCGCATCCTCCCGGAGGGTTCTCATATCATAGGAAATTGTTCTGCAATTTCCTATGATACAAAAAAGTGTGCGTCCCAATGCACACCCCGCCGAAGCGCGGCTGCGACAGCAGCCATTTCCCTCTTGCGCGCAGTGCGCATCCTCCCGGAGGGTTCTCATATCATAGGAAATTGTTCTGCAATTTCCTATGATATGAGAAAATAGTGGAGGTCATCCCTCCACTATCAGATATCTTCCGTCGCCAATATCAAAGACTTCATCCGCGTTCAGGATCTCATCTTCATCCGCTCCTTCCAGGTCGATGCCGGCCTCGTCAAAATAACTCCACACTTCCCGTACGGAACCGACTACGACCGCCATGCAGTCCTCCAAAAAAGCTTCCGCTTCCTCCGGGGTGGATGCCACATCTTCCGGGAAAAGCTGGCTTTGCTTTTTTAAGAAACACGCCAAAACCGCATCATCATATTCATGCATACCATATCCTCCTTTCTGGCAGAGTATCACGTTCCATCTATATCCTGCTGCTTCTTTGCCTTTTGCAGCTCCCATTATTTACACTATATACTGCCTTTAAGTAAGAATCAAGTCTTTTAAGGTCTGATAAACCCCTTTTTCCAAATAAGAGGGGCAGATATGTCCGGCCGCCGCCTTTACAGTCTCCCTGGCCGTCTCCACAGCGTAGCTTTCCCCGGCAGCCTGCATCATCCCAATATCATTATCGTTATCCCCAAATACCATAGTTTCTTCCTTCGATATATGGAAATAATCCTGTATAAAAGCAAGGGCTTTCCCTTTATCCACGGACAGATCCATAAAATCCACCCATTCGTTGCCCGATATACACACCTTCACTTTATCCTGCCATTCCGGGATCAATATCTTTTCCCCTAATTCCAGAATGCTTTCTTTCTGGTATACCGCTATTTTCACAATTTCCGCTTCCTCCCCCAACACATCGTCCACCAGCATAAACTTGTTCCGATAGCCATACGTAAGCAGATCCACAAACTCTTTATTCTTGCTTTCCACAAAACTTCCATCCGGCGTAGAAACCACAATATCGCAGAAAGGATAAGACTCCCTGATCTGCCGGACAATCGCCTCTGCATATTCCCGCCTCATCGGGGATACACGGATATCCTTTTCCTTATACCGTATCTGCGCCCCGTTTTCCGCAATATATACAATATCTTCTTCAACGTTGCGGAATACATTCCTTATGCTATGATACTGTCTCCCGCTGGCCGCACAGAATATAATCCCCCTTCCGGCCAGTCCCTTTAACGCTTCTTCCATTTCCGGATACAGATCCGGCGTAGAATCCTTAATCAACGTCCCGTCAATGTCGCTTGCTATTAATCGAATCATCCCTTGCTTATCCTTCCTGTCCCCATTCCCTTTTCAGCTCCTGGTAAAGCCTCCCTACAGGCAGTCCTACCACATTGTTATAGTCTCCACAAATCCTCCGGATATACGCTGCGCATCTGCCCTGGATCGCATACGCCCCTGCTTTGTCCATAGGCTCCCCCGTCGCCGCATAAGCTTCTATCTCCTCTGAAGACATCGGATACATGGATACCTCTGTTTTTTCATAAAAAGTACGGCTTTTTGCAGGATGCCCTTCCCGTTTTACATAAAGGGCCACGCCCGTATATACCTGATGGGTCTTCCCCTGCAGCATACCCAGCATCCGGCGGGCCTCTTCCTCATCCTTTGGTTTTCCCATGATGTTGCCCCGGAATGCCACTACCGTATCCGCCCCAATCACCGTATACCCATCTTCCTTCTGCCGTTCCAGCATAAGGCCGATATCCAATGCTTTTTGAAGGGAAAGTTCACATACTACATCCTCCGGCCGCTCTTTCTTTATTTTTTCTTCCATCCGGCTGGGCATCACTTCATAAACCGCACCAATCTGTGCCAGCAGCTCTTTCCTTCTGGGCGATGCGGACGCCAGGATCAGACGTCCCATGCCTTTCCAAAGCCTTCCATCCCTACTCATGATGCATCTCCGGTACGAACACGCGGTCGCTTGCCGTATCCTTGCCTGATTCTGCGGCAGCCTGCGCTTCCCTGGAAAATGCAAGCTGGGAATTATAAACAGCCTTTCCCCGCCTGTCCACTTTATCATAACTTCCATCCGGTTTCAATACATGGGCTTTTACCGTATCTTTCAATTCCCCGTCCAGGATATGCATAAGCTTTTCCCTTAAAGCAGGCTCTTCTACCGGGAAAAGGATCTCCACCCGTCGTTCTAAGTTGCGCGGCATCCAATCCGCGCTGGCGCAATATATTTCCGGGGAGCCATCGTTTTCAAAATAGAAAATCCGGCTATGTTCCAGGAAATTGCCTACGATGGAACGTACGCTGATGTTTTCGCTTACCCCCGGAATCCCAACTTTCAGACAGCAAATGCCCCGGATGATCATTTCGATCTTCACGCCGGCTGCGCTGGCCTCATATAAAGCCTGGATAATATCTTTATCGCACAGGGAATTCATCTTAGCAATGATATGCGCCGGCCGGCCGGCCTTCGCATAATTTTTCTCCCTCATTATCATATAAAGGAATCTGTCCTTCAACCAGAGCGGGGCAAGGGAAAGCTTATTCCATGTACGGGGTTCCGAATAACCGGATAACATATTGAATACCGCCGTAGCGTCCTCACCGATCGGCCTGCTGCATGTAAATATGCCCACATCCGTATAAAGCTTTGCCGTAGCATCGTTATAATTGCCTGTGCCAAGATGGACATAACGACGGATGCCGTCTTCCTCTTTTCTTACTACCAGCGTTATCTTGCTGTGGGTTTTTAACCCTACCAACCCATAGATCACATGACATCCCGCTTTTTCCAGTTTTTTCGCCCAGACAATATTATTCTCCTCATCAAAACGGGCCTTCAATTCCACAAGCACCGACACCTGCTTCCCGTTCTCCGCCGCCAGGGCCAGGGCCGCAATAATCGGGGAATTGCCGCTGACACGGTACAAAGTCTGCTTAATCGCCAGCACATCCGGATCTTTCGCCGCCGTTTTAATAAAATCCACCACCGGCATAAAGCTCTGGTAAGGATGATGAAGGAGAATATCCCCTTTTCTAATTTCATCAAAAATATTATAGTCCTCCGAAAGACCCGGCACCGGCTGAGGAGGCAGATACCCCGTTTCCTTCAGATGGTCAAAACCTTCCATTCCATACATTTTCATAAGGAAAGTCAGATCCAATGGGCCGTCAATCTGGAAGATATCCTCCTCTTCGATCAGCAGATCATCTTTGATGATCCTAAGCAGGCGTTTATCCATGCCGCTTTCCACTTCCAGGCGGATCGCCTGTCCCCACTGCCTTTTCTTGATCTGCTTTTCAATCTCTTTTAATAAATCTTCCGCCTCATCCTCCTCAATCGTCAGATCCGCATTGCGCATAATGCGGAAAGGGCTGGCGCACACAATATGATAATTCAAAAACAGCTTGTCAATATTCCTCTCTATAATTTCCTCTAAAAGGATAACCGCTCTTTCCCCTTCCTTTTCCGACGGGACAGGGACTATCCTGGGCAGGACGCTGGGAACCTGTACCGTAGCAAATTCCAGCTCCGCTTTCTTCTCCTTCCCCGCCTTCTTTTCTTTCCCTTCTTTCCCTTCCTTCTTCCTTACAAGGGCGCCGATGTTTAAGGATTTATTCCTGATCAATGGGAACGGCCGCGAAGAATCCACGGCCATAGGAGTTAAAACCGGGTACACATTTTCAGCAAAATATTTATCCACATAGGCGGTTTCCTTTGCCGACAAATCTTCATGATGCTCTATAAGACGCAGCCCGTTCGACAAAAGCAACGGCAGGAGGGAGCGGTTGTATGTACTATACTGAAGATTCACCAGCTCATGGGTTGCTTCATTTAATTCCTTCAACTGTTCTAAGGGTTTTAAGCCCGCAATGTCCGGCTTTGTATATCCGGCATGGACCATATCCTTCAAAGACGCCACGCGGATCATAAAAAACTCATCCAGATTAGATGCCGTAATGCTTAAAAATTTTAACCTTTCAAAAAGAGGGATCTGTTTGTCCCTCGCCTCGCTCAGCACCCTTTTATTGAATAAAATCCAGCTTAATTCCCGGTTCGTGTAATATGCAGGATCTGAAAATGTCATTTCCCCGCTCTTTTTTTCCATTTCCTTTCCGCTCATAACCCTATTTCCCTCCATCACAAACTTCTTTTTTGTTTAATTACCGGTTTCACGCTATATACCTCTTCAAAAAATTCCGCCCTATGGGTAAACATTCCCTTTTCAAGGGTAATATCCTCATTGGTATCCACTGTGATCGTCAATATATCGTCTTTTAGTATCGTCTTTACATCTTTAAACTTCTGTTTATGGCTTCTGTCCAGCCCGTTCGCCACCCTGAGGATTGCGGTCAGTTTGGCAATCTTCAAATAAGATTCCTGATCCAGGGTAGACGCTTTGGCAATATCATAATATTCAAACTCTTCATGATTGAATTTCACCACATTCGCCACGATCTCCCTCTCCATATGGGACAGCCCTATGATTTCCGTCGCCATAATAATGCTATAAGAGCATTTGCCCAGATTCGCCATGCTGATATACTTGCCGCAGTCATGCAGCAACGTAGCCAGCCTAAGAAGCAGCCGTTCCCTCTGCCCAAGCCCGTGTACTTTTTTCATACTATCAAAAATGGTCAGGGCAATTTTCTCTAAAGTTTCCCCTCTCTTTTTGCTGCCCATATAGCGTTTGCTGATATTCTGGGCGCAGGCGATGATATCCTGTTCAAAATCATGTTCCGGCAGCACGATTTTATTTTCCTGCGCATATTCATAAGCCATGCCGTCGCATAAAGTCATGCCGGGCGCCCAAAGCATCTCGGCATCCATGACTTCGATAATACGCTTTAACAGCACATAGGATATGTAAAGCAGCTCGATGCTTTCCTGCGGCATGTCAAAGACCCGGGTCAGCTCCTGGGATGTTTTCTCCCCCGCCAGCCTCATAAGCTTCTGAAAAGCTTTTACTTCAATATGTTCCCCTACTTTTTCCGAAAAATACTCCTTTTGCACCAGCGCGTTTATATAATCATCCACAATAATGATATTCGCGATCTGCCGGTCCTTCAAGTACAGCTTTTTAAATACGGAAAGCTGGGAGCTTATCATTTCCGTAAGCAGGCCGTCATACTGCGCCTTCCCTACATCCAGATGGCTCAAAACCTCCCTTAGCCTAAGCACTCCGAGACGCATGTTCTGGGTCGCTACCAGTTTATCTTTATCGAACAGGGATATCTGGATGCTCCCCCCGCCGATATCCACAATCGCCGTCCCTTTTTCTATAAACTTATTAAAAGCCTCTCCTTTAAACGCCACGGCCTTATAGCCTAAGAAACGCTGCTCCGAATTGCTGAGCACTTCCATCTTTATGCCCGTCCTCTGTCGTATCTGGTCTAAGATGATCGCCGTATTTTCCGTTTCGCGGATGGCGCTCGTTCCATAAGCTTTATATTCCGATACTTTATATCCTTTCATTATTTTCGCATATTCATTCAGATACCGGCATAATTCATCCACCCTTTCATATGCCATCTTCCCGGTGGCGTATGTTTCCGTCCCAAGATCGATCCGGTGCCTGACATGATCGATCTCATGCATACCGCTCTTGGGCGATACTTCAAATATCTTCATGGACAATTCAAAAGACCCTACATCAATCGCCGCAAATGTTTTCATTCCATCCCCCGCCTTTCCCTAATAAATAATCAATAAACTGCTGCGCCGTCCGCCCGGAAAGCCCGCCATGGGCTAACTCCCATTTATTGGCTTCCAGAAGGAGGACGTCTTTTGGCATCTTTATTCCGCATCTTTCCGCTAAGACGCTGACTATTTCCTGAAACTGCCGTTTATCCGGCGCGCAGAAAAAGATCGTTACGCCGAAACGGGATACCAGGGAAAGTTTTTCCTGCACAGTATCGCTGGAATGGAGCTGATCCCTCCGTCCCTCCTTATCCGCAAAGGTTTCCTTTATCAGGTGCCTCCTGTTGGAAGTCGCGTATATAAGCACATTTTCCGGCTTCTTTTCCAGCCCGCCTTCAATCACGGCTTTTAAATATTTATACTCGATTTCAAACTCTTCAAAGCTTAAATCATCCATATAAATAATAAATTTATAATTCCGGTTCTTCACCTGGGCAATCACATCGTTCAGATCTTTAAATTGATGCTTGTACATTTCTATGATGCGCAGCCCTTTTTCATAATACGCATTGGCAATGGCTTTGATGCTTGAGGACTTGCCCGTTCCCGCATCGCCGAACAACAAGCAATTATTGGCCCTCCTTCCCTCCACAAAAGCCTCCGTATTCTCTATCAGCTTCTGCTTTGGGATTTCATAGCCCACCAAGTCATCCAGATGCACATGGGCAATATTGCGGATAGGCGTAATATCCACCCCATTCTCATCATGCGCGATGCGGAAGGCTTTATGCAGGCCGAATTTCCCCACCCCATACTCTTTGTAGAACTCCGTCAGGGTATCCTTCATCTCCTCCGGTGAACGGTTTTTAGAAAAACGCACCGCCAAATCGCAGATCCTTTTTCGTATACGGGTATTATAGACTTTGCTTTCCTGCCTGCAGCTATCATAACAAAGCACAAGGCCAAATTCCGGCGCCTCCAGACAATCCGTCATTTCCTTAAAATCATAGTCATACCATTCCTTAAAGATGGCAATATCATGAAGCGCCGCCTGATTGACCGTTCCCTCCACATTCCCGCGTATCTCACACGCCATGCTGTAGCTGTTTTCGTGATTAACCAAAAGATTCGTCAAATAACAATGCCATAAATTACCGTAAAAACCATGACGCCCCGCCATATCCAGGAACTTATGCATACAACTGTATAAAACGTCCCTTTTTTCCTGCCATCCTTCCCGGGCATCCTTTTTCCGGCAGTAGCCGTTTTCCATCAGCCATACCATATCGGACAAAAGCCCTTCATCTTCAAATCCACGGTAAACGATCAGTTCCTTTTCCCTCATCTTTTTCCCCGCCTTTTTTTATTTTCAATACCATTCCCGCTTTTCAGCATATAGGCTTTGGGCCGACGCATGTCCGTCAATAATTCCCCAAAATCCTCATATTCCTCGCTTCCTCCCTAAGCCCCCGCAAAGCGTTCTTTACCGCCCCGTCCGCCAGGTTCCCATCAAAATCGATGAAAAAACGATATTCCCAGTTCCTGTCCTCGATGGGCCGGCTCTCAATCTTATTCATATTCAGATTGTTATAAATAAAATGAGACAACATATGATATAACGAGCCGCTTTCATGGGGCAGTTCAAAGCAAATGCTCACCTTTCCGGCGTCCTTTAAAAATATTTTCCGGTTTGTGACGATAATAAAACGGGTGGAATTCGTACTGGACTGGTTAATGCCCTTTGCCAGTATTTCCAGCCCATACGTCCCTGCTGCATGTACGCTGGCAATGGCCGCCTGTGTCCTATCCTTATCCTCCGCCACTTTTCTTGCCGCAAAAGCATTATTATTCATGCCGATTTGCTTCCAGGAAGCATGTTCCTGCAAAAACCTGGCGCTTTGCATCAGCGACTGAGGATGGGAGTAAACCGTCCTGATATCATCTATCCCCGTTCCCGGCAGCGCCATCAGGCAATGTTCTATTTTTATGATCTGCTCCCCGACAATATAATTTTCAAATTCCACCAGCATATCATAAATCTCGTTCACAATGCCTGCCGTAGAATTCTCGATTGGAAGCACTCCATAATCCGCACTCCCTTCATCAATGGCAATCATCGCATCGCGGAAGGTGTCAACATGGAAACTGTTGACATTTTTCCCGAAATACTGTTCCATAGCCGCCTGCGTATACGCCCCTTCCGCCCCCGGGAACACCACGCGGGCCTGCTGCGCATCCAGCCCATCTACGCCGATAAAAGGCAGCCTCCCTATGTTCCCTCTTTCCGTCAGCATCTGATACTGCAGTTTCCTGCTCATCGACATAATCTGCTCGAACAATTCCCCAATCCCATGGCTGTTAAAACCGTTATGCGTCATGGATTTGACTTTCCTAAGCTTCTCCTCTTCCCGTTCCTTATCAAAAACCTTTTTCCCCGTTTCCATCTTGTATTCCGCTACCTGTCGGGAAATATCCATCCTCCGCTCATACAGCTCCACAATCTGCCTGTCGATATCGTCAATCCGCGCCCTTAAATCCATCAAGTCCATCTTTCCGGTC
The DNA here is from genome assembly GCA_948470755.1 of uncultured Lachnospiraceae bacterium. Taxonomy (GTDB): domain Bacteria; phylum Bacillota; class Clostridia; order Lachnospirales; family Lachnospiraceae; genus Kineothrix. Next base: position 27,140 of record CAOKPU010000026.1, read on the forward strand.
CCTTTCATACTGTTTTTCAATTGCCTTTTTACAGTAACGCAAATTTATGCAGGGTTTGTCCTCTGCATAAATCCGCCAGTTGGAAAATCTATAGATTTTCAATCCGATATTTTTAGTTTACTTCATCTTATAACAAAACCCACTTGATAGCAAGTGGATAAAGGCTTATAATTTGATTGAAAAAATTTATTTTATGCGAGGTTAATGCAATGAAAACGAAAACAAAAACAATCATTTTCAGCGTAATAGGAGGCCTTGTCCTAATTGCAGCCCTCACAATTATGCTGTTCTCCGAAAGAGTGAAGATGAACGAAGGGTACATCACCGGCAATACTGCCGGCAATCTGAATAACGGCGGCCTTTTCTGCGAATCGGAAGGCGTTATTTATTTTTCCAATCTTTATGACGAAGGCTGCTTGTATTCCATGCTGCCGGATGAAACGGACATCAAAAAGCTGAGTACTTCCCATGCCACTTCCATTAACGCGGACTCCAATTACCTGTACTATTATATGGACAGCGCTAAGAAAGGGGAAAGCTATGTACAGCGCAACTATGGCATCTTCCGCAGCAAATTGAACGGCAAAGACGTCCAGTGCCTGAAAAGGGGGAACGCCATTACCCTTCAGCTCTGCGGCAACTATCTTTTTTATCAGAATTTCGACAACAAGAACACAAACGGCACGGAACTTTATAAAATTAAAATCGATAAATCGGAAGACATGCTTGTGGCCGATTATCTTGTCAACCCATCCTGTATTGTAGACGGGATGATGTATTTTAGCGGCACGCAGGATAACCACTACATCTACTCCTTAAACACAGCCAACCACGCCACCTCCATCGTATGGACGGGGGATACCTGGAACCCCATTTACCAGGGCGGTTATTTTTATTATATGGACGTCTCCAACAATTACCGGTTATGCCGCTATTTCCCTGCGGAAAACAAAGTGGAAACACTGACAAAAGACCGGGTGGATGCTTTCAACGTTTATGGGGATTACATCTATTATCAGAAAAATTCCAAGACCGAACCCGCCCTTAAACGTATGTATATTGACGGCAGCAATGTGGAGACTGTGGCAGAAGGCAATTTTACCAATATCAATATCACCTCCAACTACGTATATTTTACCGCCTTCAATTCCGATACCCCCATGTATAAGACGCCGACTTTCGGGCCTGTCATGGTCACTGTTTTTGATGCGGCGGAAAAAGCGGTGGAGGTAAAAGAATAATCATCTTCTGAATACGGAAAAGAGAAAATGGGAAGAATATCCCTATGAAAAAAATATTGCATAACTTTATCCATTGCGGCATTCTCGGCTGGTGCCTGGAAATCACATTCACCGCCCTGAATTCTTTCCGCCGGAGGGAATTTACTTTAAGCGGGAACACCTCTGTATGGATGTTCCCCATATACGGTATGGCGGCCTTCCTTGCGCCGGCCTGCCGTCTTGTCAAAAAACGGCATTTTCTAATACGCGGTTTTCTCTACGCGTTTCTCATCTTTACCGGCGAATTTATCACCGGCTCCCTTTTAATGCGCAGGGAGTTATGCCCCTGGGACTACGGACATTCCAAATGGAATATTAAAAAAGTCATCCGCCTGGACTATCTGCCCTGCTGGATGATTGCCGGCCTGCTTTTTGAGCGTTTATTAAAAGAATCGGATGATTCCCTTTGAGGATCTCGCTCCAAAGGGAATCGCATCCAAAGCCTGCTGTTATGAATCGGAATCCGGATCCTCCGGACCAAGCCCATCGGGCCCGATGTCCAATGTATTCAACGTCCTTCTTTTCCGTCTCGCTTCTTCCGACTCTTTTAATATATAATCCTTAATCTCCTTTGCATTCTTAATCCGCTCCAGCACCAGTTTCGGGTGCGTCGTATCGCCGGTAAAGCAGACGACCGTACCAAGCCCGAATATCCTCTCCGCCAGCGATATCTGAAGCTCCACATCCTGGATTTTATACATATAGCAATTATTTTCGTAAGTTTTTAAAAACCCGCTGTTTATCACCACATCGTCTTCCCTTACGGTATACTTCGTAAATGTCCACGGTAAACCGAAAAACAACAGCCTTTTCTTTTCTACATATTCCATCTTGATAACCATACTCCTTTCTCACAATTGCTCTTTTTGAATCTTAGGAATCCCATTCCCGTTTACCAGCGCCGATTTTGCGAGTCCATCCGCCATATCGTTGTATTTATTGTTTGTGTGGGCGACGATTTTAAAAAAAGAAATCCTGATGGATTTTTTCCATTCGTTCATGGCCTTCGCATATTTCCCGGCCAATTCGTTTTTCGCTTTCCACTCCCCCTGCACCCATTTTTCAATCCCTGCATAATCATACCTAAGTTCGATCTCCCCATATCCGTTCACGATCGCCCATTTCACAGCGTACATAGCCCCAAGCATCTCCCCGGCTACGTTGCGGATCGCCAATGAGGCCGGGTTATCCCCATTTCCGGACTTTTGTATGATCTCTCCCGAAGGTAGAAGCAGGATGCAGCCAAAAGAATACTTTTTCAATCGCTCCTCATAACTTCCGTCCACATAAGCAATCACCTTTGCAGGATGTAATGTAAAATCTTCCTCCCCCGCGCCTTCTTCCGCCCATCCGGCGTCAGCCCCTTCCATATAGCGCCTCGCCTCTTCCTGCGTTGAAAAGCTCTTATACTCCGCATTGCTGTATCCCCGGACTGCGGACTGGCATTCCGGCCAGCTTCCGAATATCCCTGTCCGAAGCCCCTTCCTTACTGCGTAAAATTTTTTCTTTGCCATCTAACCTCCTTAACGGAAGGACTTATCATATATCCTTTCCTTTTTCCCGGGAATATAAGATATCATCCAACCCTGTGTTTATTCTACAACATCTCCTTTCAAAAAACAAATGCTTCCTCTAAAATATATCCTATACCAATTTTTTATCATTCCATTCCGAATCGCTTCATTTTTCATCGAATCCCTTTTTTCAAGTTGAAAGCATCCTCCCGTTATGTTATCATAAAGAAAACGTACATAATAACCGTAATTTCAACGCATAACTGCGACGGGACCGCCATAAAATGACAACAGCCCAAAGGAGGTAAATAATGACAGCAAAAGAATGTATCAAAGGACGTAGAAGCATCCGCAAATTTACGCAGCAGCCAATCAGCCATTCCCTGCTTGCGCAGATCATTGAAACGGCATCTTATTCCCCCAGTTGGAAAAATACTCAAATTACACGTTATATCGCAGTGGAAGGCGGATTAAAAGATAAAATCGCCGATGAATGCACCGGTGCGTTCCCGAACAACGGAGCGATCATCAAAGGCGCCCCTATGTTGATTGCCGTAACCGTCGTTAAAAACAGATGCGGCTATGAAAGGGACGGCTCCTTTACTACAAGAAGAGGGGATTCCTGGCAGATGTTCGACGCCGGCATCGCGTCCCAGTCCTTTTGCCTCGCCGCTTATGAGCAAGGCATCGGCAGCGTGATCGAAGGCATTTTTGACGATGAAAAGGCCGGCGAACTTCTCGAAATACCGGAAGACAGGGAAGTTGTCGCCCTCATTCCCATCGGCTACCCTGCGGAAGAACCGGCTGCGCCAAGACGCAAACCGGTAGAAGACTTATTATCTTATAAGTAAACGGAAAACAAGATGCAAATCGGAGAGAAACCCCTTTCTCTTCGATTTTGTTACGATAACCTGTTATAAAAGAAAGGAATACTCTTCATGAGACATTTAATGAGCCCACTTGATTTTACCGTGGAAGAACTGGATAAGCTTTTCGATCTTGCCAACGACATCGAAAAGAATATGGAAAAGTACGAAAAAAGCTGCGTAGGGAAAAAACTTGCCACCTGTTTTTATGAGCCGAGCACAAGGACAAGGCTCAGCTTTGAATCCGCCATGCTGAACTTGGGCGGCAGCGTGATCGGTTTCTCCGACGCAGGATCTTCTTCCGCCGCCAAAGGCGAAAGCGTATCCGATACCATCCGGGTCATCTCCTGCTTTGCGGACATATGCGCCATGCGCCATCCCAAAGAAGGCGCCCCTATGGTAGCCGCGGAGAAATCCTCCATCCCGGTCATCAACGCCGGGGACGGCGGGCATCAGCACCCTACCCAGACTTTGACGGATCTGCTGACCATACGCTCCCTCAAAGGCTCCCTCGGCCACTTTACCATCGGCCTTTGCGGGGATTTAAAATTCGGCCGGACCGTCCATTCCCTTATCAATGCCTTGGTACGTTACCCGGATGTCCATTTCATCTTTATTTCGCCTCAGGAACTGAAAGTCCCCGATTACATTACTGAGATGTTAAAAGAAAAGGGCATCCCCTATGAAGAGGTCATCCGTTTAGAAGAAATCATGCCCCGTCTGGATTTCCTATATATGACAAGAGTGCAGAAGGAACGCTTTTTTAATGAAGAGGATTATGTCCGCTTAAAGGATTTTTACATATTAAACAAAGACAAAATGGCGCTGGCAAAAAAAGACATGCTTGTCCTCCATCCGCTTCCCCGGGTAAACGAGATTTCCGTGGAAGTGGACGATGACCCAAGAGCCGCATATTTCAAGCAGGTGCAGTATGGCGTCTATGTCCGGATGGCCCTCATCCTCACCTTGCTGGAATATGCATAAAATTGTATTCAGGCCAATATCCATCCTATAGCTTTTTATATTCAAAAGCTGACTGCGGAATGGGAATCCGACAAAGGAGGTATACTTATATTATGTTAAATGTAGGAAAAATTGAAGAAGGCTTCGTTTTGGATCATATTGAAGCCGGAAAAAGCCTTTCCATCTATCATCATCTGCAGCTCGACAAATTAGACTGCCCGGTTGCCATTATCAAAAATGCAAGAAGCAACAAAAAGGGGAAAAAAGACATTCTCAAAGTAGAATGCGATATCGACACTCTTGATTTGGACGTCCTGGCTTTTATCGATCACAACATCACGGTCAATGTCATAAAAGACGGGGAAATCGTAGATAAAAAGGAACTGGCTCTCCCAAAAGAAATCCGCAATATCATTAAATGCAAAAATCCCCGGTGCATTACTTCCATCGAACAGGAGCTGCCCCACATTTTCGTCCTTTCCGATGAAAAAAAAGAAATCTACCGCTGCAAATACTGCGAAGAAAAATACGGCAAACGGCTGTAAAGCCAACAACCCCGATACAAGCTACGGGACATTAAAACAGAAAGAAGGTATAATTTGAAACTGGATATGCACTGCCATACAAAGGAAGGATCCTTGGATGGCAAGATCACGCTTTATGAAACAATCTTAGCATTACGGGAAAAAGGTTATCACGGAATGCTGATCACCGACCACAATTCTTATAAAGCATACCGCTGCTATGAGAAAAACATAAAAAACAATGACCAGGAACTGGAAGACTTTATTGTATTGAAGGGCGTAGAATATGATACTATTGACGCCGGGCATATCATCGTCATCATGCCCACCGGGGTAAAACTGCCCCTTTTGGAACTCCGCGGCCTTCCCGTCAACCTCTTAATCGACATCGTCCATCATTTCGGCGGTATCCTGGGGCCCGCACACCCTTGCGGTGAAAAATATTTGAGCCTGATGAACACCAGAAGAGGGAAAAAGTCCCGCAACCTAACCGCACGGTTTGATTTTATCGAAACCTATAACGCCTGCGAACCGCCGGAATCCAATCAGGCTGCCGCAGATTTGGCAAAACGTTTTGACAAACCGGGGATAGGGGGCAGCGACTCCCACAAAGAGCTCTGCGCCGGCATGGGCTATACCATGATCGACGCCGATATCAAAAATGAAACCGACCTGATCCATGCCCTTCGCTCCGAGACCACAATTTCTTCCGGCGGGGAACGGTATATGTTCACTACCAAACAGCGCATCGGCCGGATTAACGATGTCCTGATCTACTCTTTCTGGTTTTACAACAAGTTCCTGGCGCTTTACAAACGCCACAAACGCAGGGTGGAACTTAAAGAAAACCATCTGTACGGATATCTTTCCGCACGGCGGCGCTTCTTTCGGAAAAAAGCATCCCGTCCCTTTGGAGTTTCCCTTTTTCATCAGAAAGGGGCTTAAACCGCGCCATACGCAAGATTTTCCGTTTTTGCAGATTGATCCTAAACAGGGAAAACCCCGTAAAGATCCCATGCCAATATACACGGATCTTTGCGGGGTTTTTTACCTTATAGGAAATTCCGTCGTCAGACGGACATAAATTGACGAAGAACCGAAGGTTCTTCATGAAGTGTCGAAGACACTTTTTTATCCCTTCCATTACTTTCCTAATCTTTCATCTACCGTTTCCTTCAATTCCTGAAGGGCATCTTTAAAACGCTTAGACGCCATCGTAGGATTCCCTTTAATCATCTGCCGCTTATAAAAATCTTTAAACGATCTAAGCTGCATCCTGTTTTCCGCGTTCATCCGGTACTTCATACGCAATTCCAAAAACTCCTCTTTTATACTGTCGGGATAAAAAGAGACTTCGTTTTGGATCTTCTCTTTCAGGCTGCCAAGCCGTTCCTCAATATCCGCCACCAGTTCATCCGCCTTCTGGCTGCGCTCCTGCCTCTTCATCTCCCTTTCTTCATTGGATACGGCAATAATCACATCCAAACGCTTCTGCACCCGTTCCAGTTCTTCTTTTGCCGCTTCCATCTTAAGAAGGATATCCCGCAAGTCGATTGCAGTCTTGAAAGACAACGTAAAGTCCGCCACGATATACACTGTCAGCACATACGTCACTGCCGAAAGGACCCCTTCCGGAATGGAAAGGACAAGCTGTTCCACCGGTTTATGAACCACCCTTGTCATTAGGATGGTGAGCCCTCCCCATGCCAATGTGGAACTTAGGCAGATATGGCCTTGAAAATTGAACTTCTGATTGGAATAATCCCAATACCTTACCTTGAACAAAGCTTCCATTACAACGCCGGTCACATATTCCAGCGCTGTCGCGCCAATGCATCCCGCAATATAGGTAAGTATCAGATTGTGCTGAAAAGGCATGGATACTACCAGCATCATAACGGCGCCGCTGCCATATAAAGGCAGGAACGGCCCCCGCATAAAACCTCTGTTTACCAGATGCCTGTTTTTTAAAGAAACATAAGCCGATTCAAAACACCATCCAAAAAGGCAGTAAAAATAAAAGAAAAACAGCCATTGCACCATTGTATACGAATACATACCCTTCCTCCTTTGCCGCTTACCGGTATATCCCCGCCGACACGCTCCATTTTCCCTTCTTCGTCTCATGTCCTGCGCCATAATATAAAAAACGGCCATGCCCGCGGACCGAAACGATATCCCCGCTTTTCATCCCATAGCTGCCATTTTCATTCAATCTGCCGTTGATATACACCTTTCTCCCTTTCAGAAGATCCAGGCTCTGGCTTCTGGACAAGTGATATATTTTGGCGATTATCCCGTCCACCCTCTCAGAAGCCACTGTAAAGCATACTTTCTCCGGCTCTTTTACCGGAAGCTCTTTCCCTGCATCCGCAAAAACACAAGCTACGTCCGTATGCCTTACCCTGTTTAAATTATCTATCAGATACGGTGCGATCTTTTCCGTGCAGAACACATAGGCGGATTTCCCTTCCACATAGATATCCCCTATCGCCGCCCTGTCCATGCCGAGGTTCATCAATGCCCCAAGAAAATCCCTGTGGTCTAAATTTTCCGCGAATTTTTCCATTAACGGCTTTACCGCCACGCATGCTATTGGAAAATCCTCCTCATACCCAAGGTTTTCCGGACATCCAAATTGGATCATCTGCCTCTCACAACCCTCCCGGCCGCCGGACAGCCTATAGCCTGACGCTTTATCTTCCAAAGGCATACTATAAAAAACATCCTGCTCCGCCATATTCAGAAAGCCGGTATAGGTATAAATATTGTGTTCGTATGACCTTCCCGAAAGCTCCGCCAGACGCTTCCTTAATTGCTGTAACTCCTTTTCGTTTTCCGCTGCCATATTTGTATTTTTCCCTCTTCCTGCCGGCTTAAAGCCCCACTGTCCTAAGCTTTATAAAAAGCTGATAATCTCTTCTTTTGGCGCCTTTGTTTTTTCCACCTCAAGAGCCGAAAGCACAGGGCCTTCCCCATTGTAATCTGCAAAATATTCTTTTTTCACCACCGCCGTCACTTTGACCCACTGTTTCTCTTTCAGGGAATCCGCCTCTTGATAAGAGCAGGCAAACCCAAGGAACGCCATATCTTCCGCACAGCATGTCATAGCCATCCTCCCCGGTACAAAGAATCCATCGGGGAAATTCTTCGGTTTTAGCACCATTGCTGTAAACCGGACTTTTTTCCCGATATATCGCTCCAAATGATCCAAAGAATCCAGATACCAAATGCCGAATCCCTGATTGTCCAATTCAATGATCTCATCCTCCAGATTATACGGGAGATCGTCTTCCATAATTTCATCGATCTCTCCCTCTGAGGTTTCAAAGACAATATCCGCTTTCTGGTTAATGGCTTTGATGTTCCTCTTATAACTGTTCAAATCCTCAATGCCGTCGCAACGGTTAAAAATAATCAACTCCGACTTGCGTATCATTTCCGCCAGCAATGTTTTCATATTATTAAAATACATTGGGAATGTGGATGCATCGATCGTTGTCACCTGCTGCTCTATCGACCAATGCCATGGCAGCTTCATATTTTTGTAGTTCCACATGCCGTTATATTCTATAATAATCCGTTCCGGCTTGTGCTTTTTTTCCAGCTCAATCAAATGAGCAGGGGTAAAATCCTCCTCATCTTCTATCCGTTCCATCTGCGTCCGGCTCGCCTCCAGCAAAGCGTCCCCGTATTCGCTTTCCCCCTCTTCACAAAGGATGAGGAGGGTTTTCCCTTTTATCTGGAAATAAGGCTGATCCAATGTATAGGCAATGAACTCCGTCTTGCCGCTTTCCAAAAATCCGTTAATAATATAAACCGGTTTCATCCATAACCTCCGTTTTTCTCAAACTGCCGCCGCTCCATGCCTCTTTTGTGGGGCTATTTTTGAAAAAGCTTCTCCAAATTACCTTCCACGAGCTTAGAACCGATCACGCATATTTTGCCTGTTACATCCGGCTTCCCTTCCCTGATGTCGCATTCGCCCGGCACATAATCAAAATATACCCAACTTCCATTATCCGAAGGCACCATCCCCTTGGCACGTAGTACAAAACCATACTCGCTTTCTGACTCCAGCTCCTCTAAAAGCTTTTTCATTTCTTCCGTGGTATATGCCGCAGGCGTCTCCATCCCCCAACTGGTAAATACCTCGTCCGCATGGTGATGATGATGGCCTTCATGCCCATGATGGCCATGCCCGCATTCCTCCTCATGGTGATGGCTGTGGCACTCTTCTCCATGCCCTTCGTGATGATGACCGTGGCATTCCTCTCCATTCCCTTCATGGTGATGGCCGTGGCAGCATTCTTCTCCATGCCCTTCGTGGTGATGGCCGTGGCATTCCTCTCCATTCCCTTCGTGGTGATGGCCGTGACAGCCGCATGTACAGTCCGGCCCATGGTCGTGGTGATGCTTCTGTCCGTGCTTCCTGCGCACTTCCTCCATCAATTCCGCCTCTAAGTCTTTTACTCCCTCTATCGTCTCCAGGATATCTTTCCCATCCAATTCCTCCCAGGGTGTTGTAACGATCGTCGCCTTCTTGTTATGCTCCCTTATCATTTCCACGCATGCCTCCAGCTTCTGCCCGCTGGCTTTTCCGGTACGGCTCAGTATGATGGTTCCCGCATATTCTATCTGGTTGGTAAAAAACTCGCCGAAATTTTTCATATACATCTTGCATTTCATGGCATCCACTACAGCCACCGCGCTGTTAAGCTGCACTTCCGCCTCCGATATTACATCTTCCACCGCTTTCATCACATCCGAAAGCTTTCCCACGCCCGACGGCTCTATTAAAATCCGTTCCGGCGCATAGGTATCCAATACTTCTTTTAACGAAGCGCCAAAATCCCCTACCAGGGAACAACAGATACAGCCGGAATTCATTTCTTTAATTTCGATTCCGGCCTCTTTTAAAAAGCCTCCGTCTATACCAATTTCCCCAAATTCATTTTCTATCAATACTACCTTTGTATCTGCCAAAGCCTCCTTTAACAGCTTCTTTATCAGAGTTGTCTTCCCGGCCCCTAAAAAACCGGATACGATATCAATCTTTGTCATCGCCGTATCTGCTCCTTTCTATCATGCTTTCCAAACTACCTATACCTCCATGTCAGAGCGGCATGCTGCGATGACGCGCGCCGGAAATTTCAAATTTCCGACTACGATCAAGGCAATTTGAGGCTCTGACTCAAATTGTTGATTGAAAAACCATCTACCAAGCTGATTTTTCAATCTATACCTATGTATTTTGCACTTGTTTTCCGGTAATGTCAAGTTCCAGCCTGCCGTTCTGCGGCCATTCGTGCAGATATCCCCGCCTTTTGCCCTCCACCCACATTGTCATTGCAAATCTCTATTTCATTTATTCATACAATCCTTTATAATGATTAGGATATAAATGCCCTGCCCATAGCTGTTGCCCGGCAGATCCACTTTTACATCATTAACCCGATTCTCTTAAGAAAGGAATTTTCTATCATGGTTATGAACACAAAAAAACTTTACGATGATGATGCCTATCAAACCGCATTCAATGCTGCCGTACTCTCATGTGAGCCATATATGGCATCTTCTAAGAATACGAACCAAGACTCCCCTCTTTATGATATCCTTTTGGATCAGACTGCCTTTTTTCCGGAAGAAGGAGGGCAGAACGCGGATACCGGCACGATCGACGATCTTCCTGTCCTCGACGTTCAAATCAAAGACGGCCTCATCCACCATATTACCAATACCCCTTTTATCCCCGGTCAGAAAATCACCGGCAATATTGACTGGATGCCCCGCTATTCCAACATGCAGCAGCATTCCGGCGAACACATTATGTCCGGGCTGATCCATTCTCATTTTGGCTATGACAACGTAGGCTTCCATCTTGGCATAAAAAACGTCACTTTAGATTTCAACGGCTTCCTGACAGACCTGCAGCTCGAGATGATAGAAACGCTTGCCAACGAAGCTATTTACAAAAACCTGGCAATCACAGCCTCCTATCCCTCAAAAAACAGGCTCTCCTCCATGGAATACCGCAGCAAAATAGAACTGGAAGGCCCCGTGCGCATTGTCACAATCCCCGGATACGATATCTGCGCCTGCTGCGCCCCTCATGTGAAAAAAACCGGTGAGATCGGCATTATAAAAATTACGGATGCCATAAAATATAAAGGAGGCATCCGCATCAGCATCCAATGCGGCGCACGGGCCTTGGACGATTACCGCATGAAACAACAGCAGCTCCACTCCATATCCGTCCTTTTATCAGCCAGGCAGGAAGCGGCCGCAGATGCCGCCGCCAAATTAAAAGATGAGAATTTTGCCTTAAAGGGCCAAATCATCTCCCTGCAAAACAGCCTGATAGGACAAAAGGCAGCAGCCATATCTCCGGATCAGGAGAACATCTTCCTTCTGGAAAACTATATGGATCCCGGCGCCCATAAAAATTATGTCAATCTCCTGACCGGGAAATGCGCCGGCCTCTGCGCCGTATTTGCCGGAAATGATATAGACGGCTACCGCTATATCATCTCCTCAAAAACAAAAGACGTACGGCCTTTCCACGAACAGATGAAAAAGCAGGTTTTGGCCAAAGGCGGCGGAAGCGGCCAGATGGTACAAGGCTCTTGTTCCGGCCCGAAAGAACAGATCCTGTCCTTTTTTCAAACATGCGGACTGCCTTTTACAATCCCCCGGCATCTTTTCTGAATCAGCAGGAATTCCAAATATAGGATTCAGGTGTCAAAAGGCCCATCCGGCGGCCCCGTCCGGCAGATGGCAAAAAAGGATATTGTGCAAACGGCTTTTGCACGATGAAGAGGAGACTCTAAAATCGTGGAAGCCTCTGCTGAACACGATTTTTGCTTTCCGA
>CAOKPU010000027.1 GCA_948470755.1 uncultured Lachnospiraceae bacterium
TATGACCCTCTGCTTGTAAGGCAGATGCTCTCCCAGCTGAGCTAAGATCCCTTTCCACCGGGTCGCTTCCTGCAACCCGCTTTGCTATTATACAATTAAATTGTGAGTCTTGTCAACATTTTTTTCAAATTTTTTTAATTTTTCAAACTATTTTTCTCCCCGTTTTTTTAGATAAGGCCGTCCAGCCGCTTTTCCCAGATGGAAACGGCCCATTCATAAATGCCCTATGTTACATTTTCTCAGGAGCTGAAAAGCCCAGCAGATCAATGCAAGTCTCCAAAATATCCTTTGCCAGCAGCAAAAGGGCGATCCAGCCTTTTTTCCTCCCTTCATCTTCTTCTGCCAAAATCTTTGTTTCATGATAGAAACGGTTAAACGCATTGGCAATATCATAAATATAAGCGCATACTTTATGAGGAGCCGACTCCCCGTAGGCATTTTCTATCATCCCTAAAAACCCTGCTAATTGCAACATAAGGTCTTTCTCCGGTCCGCTGCAGGCGGGCCGCAGGGAAGTTTCTTCCAGCCGGCCTCCGGCCTCCTTGTATTTCGATAAGATGGATTTAATCCGAACCAGCGTATATAAAATATACGGCCCCGTGTCCCCTTCCGAGGAAGTGAACCGGTCGATATCAAAAATGTAATCTTTAGAAGCCTGGTTCGACAAATCCCCGTATTTCACCGCAGACAAGGCGACCACCCGTGCAATTTCCCTGGCTTCTTTTTCCGGGACGGAACGGTTCTGCACGATTTTCCCGTACATCACTTCATTAATTTCCTCCAGCAGGTTTTCCAGACGCATGACCCCTCCTTCCCTTGTTTTGAAGGGCTTTCCGTCCTTGCCATTCATCGTCCCGAATCCCAAAAACTTTAATTCCGTCTCCGGCCGCACAAGCCCGGTCTTCCGGGCGCAACGGAATATTTGTTCAAAATATAACTCCTGCCGCTTATCGACCACATAGATAATTTCATCCGGCCCAATGTTTTCCATACGTTCCTTAATCGTCGCCAAATCCGTTGTATTATATAAAGACGCCCCGTCGGACTTAAGTATCATACAAGGCGGGATTTCCTTTGTGTCAGTTTCCTCCTTTACGTCCACCACCAAAGCGCCTTCGCTGATATAAGCATAACCCCCCGCTTTCATTTCCTCTACCATCCCCGGGATCAGATCATGGACATCGGATTCCCCTTTCCACAAATCGAAATCCACATTCAGCCTTTTATAATTCTTTTTAAGATCCGTCACCGATACATTGATGATATGATTCCATAGCGCACGGTATCCCCTTACCCCGTTTTGCAATTTAAAGGTGGCATCCATCGCTTTTTCTTTATACGACTCATCTTCCTTCGATTTGCCGCTGGCAGTAGGATATATTTCTTCCAACTCTGAAATCGTAAAGGGCGCTTCTTGGGGATACTCCCCGGTAAATCTTTCGTCAAAATATACCAGCCCGGGATTCCTCTCCTGCAATTCCGTAATAATCAGGCCCATCTGAAGGCCCCAATCTCCCAAATGAATATCCCCCGTTACTTCATGGCCTGCATACCTGGCAATCCGTTTTACACTCTCCCCGATAACCGCAGACCGCAAATGCCCTACATGTAAAGGTTTTGCCACATTCGGCCCGCCGTAATCTATCATAATTTTTTTCGCTTTCTCCGGCATATTAAGCCCAAATTTCGGTTCCCGGCTCATCTGAGCCAGATAATCCTTTAAAAACAAAGGGCTTACTTTCAGATTCAGGAACCCGGGAGGAACGGTGCTTACTTCTTCAAATACAGGGCTGATTTTCAACTCCGCTTCCACATCCTGAGCAATTGCCAACGGCGCTTTCTTATAACGCTTCGCCCCCGCCATCGCCCCATTACACTGGTATTCACATAAATCCGGACGGTTGGATATAGTCACCTTCCCAAGCTCCGCCTCGTATCCTGCCGCCTGAAATGCTCTTTTCATTTCTTCCGATATGACATCCAGAATCTTATCCATTTCTTCTTCCTCTCTTTCCCATCTATGCTCTACCGCCTTCTTTCTCAAAAGCAGTCTTCCAGTCAACAACCCCTTTGCGAATATATCGCCGCTTTCTATTCTTTTCCTCTTTTTGAATAAACGCACCCGCAATAATCCTGACGGTATAGGCCAAACTTAACGGATAGCTCAATGGATCTTTTATAGCCGTCTCTTTTCTTAAAATCGGAAGGCAGGAATAAAACACCATACTCTTCCCCCAGCCTCTCCCCGGTTTCGTTCAACTTCTGCGCATTCTTTAACGGACTTATCGTCAGCGTAGTGGTAAAGCAGTCAAAACCCTGCCCTGCTGCCAACTGCGCGGTTTTCCTAAGGCGCATCTCATAACACTGCAAGCACCGTTCCCCGCCTTCCTTACAGTTTTCCAGCCCCTTTGCCATCTGATAAAAACGCCCCGGTTCATAGTCTCCGTCTATGATTTCTATCCTATGCGCCATTTTCGTAGAATGCATCCCCGAGAAATCCTGCGCTTCCACCTGCCTGTTATATTCTTTGATGAGCCGTTTTTGTTCTTCAACCCTTCTCCGGTACTCCCCGTCTTCCGTAATATTGGGATTATAATAAAATACCGTGATAGCAAAATATTCCCTTAGATACTCCAGCACATAGCTGCTGCATGGCGCACAGCAGCTATGAAGCAGCAGCCGGTCCGGCTTCCTTTCCCGCCCCGTCCCTCCGGCGTCTTTTTCCTCAAGAATCTTTTCCAGTTCTTTTGCATAATTTCTTGTATTTCCTATTTTCCCTGCCATCAGACATTTCCCATCATTTATCTTTCCGCTGTAACAAAGCAATATCTATCAAATCCAGCTTTTCTTCCTCGCCGATATGCTCCAGGCTGGTTAGCAGCGCTCTTGCCGTATCCAGGGAGGTCAGGCAATTTACTCCCGTCTCAATCGCTGTACGCCGGATCAAAAAACCATCCCTGGATTTATCCCGCCCCTGTGTAGGCGTATCGATTACCAGATCAATCTCATGCCCTAAAATAAGATCCATGACTGTCGGGGATTCCTGCTGTATCTTATTCACCTTCCGGGCTTTTACCCCCGCCTCTTTCAGGGCATCCGCCGTACTTCTGGTGGCATAAATCTTATAACCCAATTTTTCAAAACGTCTGCCAATCTCAATCGCCTCCCCTTTATCCGCATCCTTTACGGTAAGGATCATACGGCGGAACTTCGGCAGATGTACCCCCGCCCCTAAAAAAGCTTTATATAAAGCTTCATGAAAGGTTTTGGATATTCCAAGGCATTCCCCGGTCGATTTCATTTCCGGCCCTAAGCTGATCTCCGCTCCCCGGATTTTCTCAAAAGAAAATACCGGCATCTTGACCGCCACATATCCCGCTTCCTTCTGCAGCCCCGGTTCATATCCCAGATCCCTGATAGTTTTGCCGATGATCACTTCCGTCGCCAGATCCACAATAGGGATTCCCGTCACTTTACTGATATAAGGCACAGTCCGGGAAGAACGGGGATTGACCTCGATCACATAAACCTCTTCCCCTACCGCAATAAACTGGATATTGATAAGGCCGATAACATGCAGTTCCTTAGCCAGCCTCTTTGTATACTCTGTAATCGTCTCTTTTACTTTCCCGCTTATGCTGGCCGCCGGATATACCGATATGCTGTCGCCGGAATGCACGCCCGCCCTTTCGATATGTTCCATAATGCCCGGGATCAAGATATCTTCCCCATCGCAAACCGCATCCACTTCAATTTCCTTGCCCTGCAGATACTTGTCCACCAAAATGGGATGATCCTGCGCAATCCGGTTGATGATCTCCATAAACTCTTCCACTTCTTTATCGGAAATGGCAATCTGCATTCCCTGTCCGCCAAGCACATAAGAAGGACGTACCAAAACCGGATAGCCTAATTGGTTCGCTACCTTTTTCGCCTCTTCTGCCGTATATACGGTCCCTCCTGCCGGCCTTGGTATCCCGCATTTTTCCAAAATGGCGTCAAACAGTTCCCGGTCTTCCGCCGCATCCACATTCTCAGCGCTTGTCCCCAGGATCGGAACCCCCATTTTCATAAGGCTTTCCGTCAATTTAATAGCCGTCTGCCCGCCAAACTGCACTACTGCGCCGTCCGGCTTCTCCATGCGGACGATATTCTCCACATCCTCCGGGGTCAGCGGTTCAAAATAAAGCTTATCGGCAATATCAAAATCCGTACTTACCGTTTCCGGATTGTTATTTACGATCACCGTTTCATAACCCGCCTTTGCCAAAGCCCATGTCGCATGTACGGAACAATAATCGAATTCAATGCCTTGCCCGATACGGATAGGGCCGGAACCAAGAATAAGCGCCTTCTTAGCCGGATGAGTCTTTGCCGCTTCATTCTCGCTTCCGAAACAAGAATAATAATAAGGGGTTGCCGCTTCAAATTCCGCCGCACAGGTATCCACCATTTTAAATACCGCCGTAATCCCATTTTCATACCGCATCTTTTTTACGGCTTCTTCCGTAAGCCCGGACAAAGCGCCGATGACGCTGTCTGGGAATTCCATGCGTTTTGCCTCTTTTAAAAGCGGGACGGTCAACGGCTCCTCCTTTAAGGATCTTTCCATTTCCACAAGGGCTGCGATCCTATCGATAAACCAGCAGTCGATCTGTGTGATCGCATGGATCGTATCATAATCCATACCCCTGCGCAAAGCTTCTGCGATTACATAAATCCTCTGGTCGTCCACCTTAGCGAGCCTGTCTGCCAGTTCTTCCCTGTTCAAAGCGGAAAAATCATAGCTTAAAAGACTGTCTACATGCTGTTCCAAAGAACGGACGGCCTTCATCAAAGCCCCTTCAAAATTCGTACATATGCTCATGACTTCGCCAGTAGCCTTCATCTGCGTTGTCAACGTCCTTTTCGCCGTAAGGAACTTATCAAAAGGAAGCCTTGGTATTTTTACGACGCAATAATCCAGCGCCGGTTCAAAACTGGCATATGTTTTACCAGTCACCGTGTTCTTAATTTCATCCAGCGTATAACCCAGCGCAATCTTCGCCGCCACCTTCGCAATCGGGTATCCCGTCGCTTTGCTGGCCAGCGCGGAAGAACGGCTGACGCGTGGGTTTACCTCGATCACGCAATATTCAAAACTGGTAGGATGCAAGGCGAACTGTACGTTGCATCCCCCCGTAATCTCCAACTCATTGATAATATTCAATGCAGAGCTGCGCAACATCTGATATTCCTTATCCATCAACGTCTGGGAAGGGGCTACGACAATGCTGTCCCCGGTATGCACTCCTACCGGGTCGATATTTTCCATATTGCAGACAGTGATGCAGTTGCCCGCTCCATCGCGCATTACTTCGTATTCAATCTCCTTCCATCCGGCAATGCACCGTTCCACCAACACCTGTCCTACACGGGATAAACGAAGTCCGTTTTTTAAAATTTCTTCCAGTTCTTCCTGGTTATGGGCAATTCCCCCGCCGGAACCTCCCAGCGTATAAGCAGGGCGCAGCACTACCGGATATCCTATTTTTCTGGCAAAAGCCACGCCGTCTTCTACGTTTTCCACTACCAGGGAAGCAGCGCATGGTTCCCCGATCTTTTCCATCGTCTCCTTAAATTCCAACCGGTCTTCCGCCTTCTTGATCGTTTTTGCGCTTGTGCCTAAAAGGGCTACCTGATGCTCTTTTAAAAAACCGGACTCCTCCAATTCCATACCCAGGTTCAGCCCTGCCTGTCCCCCCAAAGTCGGCAGTACGCTGTCCGGCTTTTCTTTTTCAATAATCTGTTCCAATATCTTTACCGTCAGCGGTTCAATATAAACCTTGTCGGCAATATCCCCATCGGTCATAATCGTCGCCGGGTTGGAGTTTACCAATACTACCTCAACCCCTTCTTCCTTCAACGAACGGCAGGCCTGTGTGCCTGCATAATCGAACTCCGCAGCCTGCCCGATGACGATCGGCCCCGATCCGATCACCAACACTTTTTTTACCTTAGGATTCTTTGGCATATGATACACACACTCCTTCCATCATCTCCATAAACCGGTCGAACAGATAGCCCGAGTCCTGAGGCCCCGGACAGGCTTCCGGATGGAACTGCACCGTAAAAATATTTTTCCCCGTATAGGCAAGCCCCTCATTGGTCCCGTCATTCACATTGACGAAGGCCGGCACCGCAACCGATGCGTCAAGCTTCTTTGCGTCCACTACATAACCATGGTTCTGGGAGGAAATATATACCCTTCCTGTCCGCAGATCCTTTACCGGATGATTTCCTCCCCGATGTCCGTATTTCATTTTATAAGTATCCGCCCCGGCAGCCAACGCCATAAGCTGATGTCCAAGGCATATAGCAAACACCGGAATATTTGATTCATATATCTTCCTGACCTCATCTATAATAGAAGCGCATTCTTTCGGATCCCCCGGCCCATTGCTCAGCATAATGCCATCCGGCCTGTCCGCCAGGATTTCCTCCGCTTTTGTAAACGCCGGATATACCGTTACGTCGCATCCACGCTTTACTAAGGAATCCACAATATTGTCTTTTGCTCCAAAATCAAACAGGGCCACTCTTTTCCCGGCGCCGTTTAATTCCCGCACCAAGCCCGGCTTTTTCTCATGTATTCCCGCTTCATAATCTTTTTTGCAGAATCTGACTCTCCCTGACAAAGGCCCGTTTTCTTCCAGCCTCCTTGTCCCTTTTTTTTCATACTTTCCCCTGCATGTTACTTTTTCCACTACTTTTCCCGTCCGGTATTCCTTTAAATGGGGAAGGATCTCTTCCAAACAGTAATTTTCGTTTGTCGTAATCATACCGTTCATCGTTCCCTTTTCCCTGAGAATCTTCGTCAAAGCCCTCGTATCTATTCCTGCAATCCCCGGTATCCCATATTCCTCCAAGAACTGCTGTAAAGTAAGATCCATGCGGAAATTGCTTCCTATCCGGGATAATTCCCTGACGATCAGCCCATCCGTCCATGGCCTTTTTGATTCCATATCTTCTCTGCAAATCCCATAATTCCCGATCAATGGATAAGTCATGCAGACAGCCTGTCCGGCATAGGACGGGTCCGTCAGCACTTCGGGGTACCCCGCCATAGAAGTGTTAAACACAATTTCACTGATAATTTCTTTTCTGGCGCCGATCTGCGTTCCTTCAAAAACAGCGCCGTCCTCCAAAATTAAAAATGCACGCATCTTTTCTCCATTCCTGCGCCCCTTTCCGGCGCACCCTGCTTTGCGGCCTAAGAGCCGGAAGCTTCTTTTACCGCATTTTATTTTTATCCAAAATTGGTTTATTCCCACAAGCAATGAGGAAAATTGCCATGCTTGCATGGATATTGGACGAATGCCGCGAGGGTCAAATACCCCGCTGCCCTGCAGCGCCGCAATCCTGATACCTCGTTGCTTGCAGCGGGGTCTTTGATTATAGCATATCGCATTACCCGCTTCAAGATTTTCCTAAAAGATTACCCAATACGCAGTATCGCCAATAATAACCAACTGTTGGGATGCATCAAAGTAATCCCAGTCCTTCCCTTCAAAATACGTTTGAAAAACGCCCTCATCCATAGGGACTTTTTCAAAATATCTGCCGCTTACCACATTGACCAGCGTGTTCGTCACTGTCCCCAGCGCCCTCTCATTGATCTGATCTGTTTTATAGTATACATTGTTATAACTGAAAGGACAGTCAATATCATTGGCAACGGCAAGCTTTTTCACGCTTTCCCCCGTCTCCTTTTCATATTCCATGATTTTCTCATAAACCATCATCGCATAAGTCTTATCCAACGTATTGCTCACCATATGGTTGGACACAATAATGTTGCAGAACAAAATCTGGATCAGGAGATAACCGCAGCATATATAGCATAACAGCTCCCTCCCCTTTGTTGACGCACACCAAAAAGCAAGCAGAAGGAGCATCGCCTGCGCTACATAGAACGTGCATATAAATCTGGGATAAGTCCTTGTATCATACTGGGTCATGGAAAGAATATACACCATTGCGAACATCGCTGCTGCCAAAAGCAGATAATACCCGGCCTGCTTCCATTTTCTTTCCTTTGCAAATTTTCCCAGCGTAACTGCCGCCCCCATACATAAGACGATAAGCGGCAGCCCGATTTTTGGCAGCAAACCTCTACTGTTTATCAATATCTGACCAAAATCCCTTAAACAGATCCCTGCCTTTTGCGCTATATTCCCAATACTTGCCGACCTCCCCGCCTCAGCCACCAGGCCCAGCTTCGCTAAAAGGCTCAAACTGATAATGTTAAGCACGCCCGAACCGACTGTGATACATCCGCATACGATCTCCTGAATCACCGTTTTTCTTGTAATGATGCATTCATTTTCTATGAAAATCCATGCCGACAAGATAATCGCCGCGTAAATCACTGCTGCCTGGTACTCCATGGTTGAGAGGAAAAAGAAAAGCAGGGCGAGTGGATATTTTTTTTCCGTAAAAGCCCATATCCCGGCCGAAGCTAAAAGGTATGCCATACCGAACATTAATGCGCACTCGCCAAACATAAAGGATTCTGCAAATAAGACATTGACAAACAGCAACGCCGTAATTGAGATCCACGCCAATTTTTCATAAACGCCGGAAGGTTTCCCAATCTTCTTTTCAAAACAATGTTGTACGATTCCCGCCGCAAACGCCAACAACAGAATCTCCGCCATGGCCGTCACGCCCGTATGGGTCACCGTAGACAACCCTACCTGATACAAAAGCCAATCCTGCAGGGCCGTCAGATAACGTCCATGCTGCATCATGATGACGATATCTTCCTCCGTATACAGCATATGGGTCAGCGTATCACAGTTAAAAGAGCGGCGGAGCATCCCTCCCCAGGCCAATATAAGAACCGAAACATTTACCATATACCTATTTGCAAATGCTTTTATTTTTCTAACATCCATAAATTCTCTCCCAACATATTATTTCTAAAGGCTAAAAAAGAGCGGCGGCTGCAAGCTATTTTCTTACCGCATCATAGAACTTCTCCGCGAAACCACCCCATGGCAAGCGTTGGAAGCCCTTCATTTCACGGCAACCATGAAAGACCGCTTCCAAGCGGCCCGCTTTTTCCCGGGCCTCTTATGAAGCGGTTTCCTACATACACATTATTTAAAATAACGGATGCCTGATTCAAAAATCCTCATATCCTGTTCCCCATAAATATTCATCGCAACAGCATCCCCGCGCCGTTCCACATGAGCCATTTTCCCAAAACATCTGCCGTCAAAGGACGTGATCCCCTCGATCGCCCCATAAGAACCGTTAATATTCCATTCCTCATCCATAGAAACATTGCCGTCAAAATCTGCATACTGAGTAGCCACCTGTCCGTTTGCAAACAGCTTATCCACCCATTCCTTCGGGGCTACGAAACGCCCCTCCCCATGAGAAGCCGGAATTGCATATGTCATACCCAGCCCCGCTTCCTGCAGCCACGGCGATTTATTGGATACCACCTTGGTATATACCATTTTGGAAATCAGACGGTTAATTGTATTAAATGTCAGCGTAGGGGAATTCTCATCCTGCCCTGTCACATCCCCAAAAGGCACCAGCCCCAGCTTGATCATCGCCTGGAACCCATTGCAGATTCCAAGGGCAAGCCCGTCCCTTTCCGATAAAAGACGGATCACCGCATCCTTTATCTTCGCATTCTGGAAAGCAGTCGCAAAAAACTTGGCGCTGCCGTCCGGTTCATCCCCGGCGGAGAAACCTCCGGGGAACATGATGATCTGAGCCCCATTAATGGCTTTTTCAAATATATCCACAGACTCCCTGATATCCTCCGCCGTCCGATTCTTAAACACCTTAGTGACCACTTTTGCCCCGGCGCGCTCAAAGGCTTTCGCACTGTCGTATTCGCAATTAGTGCCTGGGAATACCGGAATAAACACCGTAGGCCTTGCTACTTTTTCTTTACAGATATAAACCTTGTCCGCCTTGTATATCGGGGAATCCACAAGATCTTTCCCTTTTACCGCTTTTGTAGGGAACACTTTTTCCAGTTTGGAAGTCCATGCCTCTAATGCTTCCTCCATGGAGATAGATATTTCCTTATACACAAATCCTGCACCTTTTGTTACTTCCCCTATTTCGCGGCAGTTTTCCACCTCTTTCAGTTTCTCCAGTTTGTCTGCCGGCACTTCCGCTACAATATCCCCTAACCCGTTCTCAAACAGTTCTTTTACGGAAAGGCCTTCCGAAAGCCGGATGCCCATCCTGTTGCCGAAAGCCATCTTGCTCAATGCGGCTGCGATCCCTTTTGCATCCACGGCATAAGCGGAGATAATCACTCCTTCACCTATCAATGCCGTAATTTGATGGTAAAGCTCCAACACATCTTCATAAACCGGGATATCATATTCATCTTTCTCTATCCAGAACTGAACCAGTTTATTGCCTGCCTGCTTTAATTCCGGCGTAATGATATTGCCCGTCTTTGCCACATCCACTGCAAACGATACAAGCGTAGGCGGCACATCGATATCGTTAAAAGTACCGGACATACTGTCCTTGCCTCCTATGGAAGGCAGGCCATATCCGATCTGCGCATCATAAGCCCCAAGCAGCGCGGCAAAAGGCTGGCTCCAGCGTTCAGGATCCGACGTCATCCTCCGGAAATACTCCTGAAACGTAAAGCGGATATTCCTACAGTCCCCGCCGCTGGCCACAATCTTGGCCATCGACTCGGTAACTGCGTAAATCGCTCCGTGATATGGACTCCAGGAAGACAGATACGGGTCAAAACCATAACTCATCATCGTAACCGTATCCGTCTTTCCCTTCCATACCGGAAGCTTCGCCACCATTGCCTGAGTCTCCGTCATCTGATATTTGCCGCCGTATGGCATCAATACACTGGCCGCGCCGATGGAAGAATCGAACATCTCCACAAGCCCCTTCTGGGAACATACGTTCAAATCGTTCAGGCTGGCAAGCCATGCCGCCTTCACGTCCCCTTTTTGCAACTGGTCTTCCACTTCTTTAATTGCAATCTTCCGGAAATAATTCTCCTCCTTTTCCGGGATATCTACTTTGACATCGGTTTCCTGGTGTGCGCCGTTGGTATCCAAAAAAGACCTCTTAATATTAACGATTTCCTTTCCCCGCCATTTTAAGATCAGCCGGGGGGCCTCCGTCACCTCCGCCACCGGCACCGCTTCCAGATTTTCTTCCGCAGCATAACCAAGGAAAGCTTCTACATCTTTCGGCGAAACCACTACCGCCATCCGCTCCTGGGATTCGGAAATAGCCAGCTCCGTGCCGTCCAGCCCCGCATATTTTTTCGGCACTTTATCCAAATCCACAATAAGCCCTGGCGCCAGCTCCCCGATCGCTACCGACACGCCCCCGGCTCCGAAATCATTGCATTTTTTAATCAGGCGGCTGACCTCTTCCCGCCTGAAAAGCCTTTGTATCTTCCGCTCCGTAGGCGCATTCCCTTTTTGCACTTCCGCACCGCAAGTTTCAATAGAGCTTTCCGTATGCACTTTGGAAGATCCAGTGGCGCCGCCGCAACCGTCCCTTCCCGTCCTTCCGCCTAACAAGATGATCTGATCCCCCGGATCGGAATTTCCCCGGATGACATTCCTTCTGGGCGCAGCGCCCATGACCGCCCCAATCTCCATCCGCTTCGCCACATAATCGGGATGATAGATTTCTTTCACATATCCCGTAGCCAGCCCAATCTGATTCCCATAGGAAGAATAGCCGCCTGCCGCACCGCGGACCAGCTTCTTCTGGGACAGCTTGCCCTTCAATGTTTCTTTGACGGGTGCGGTAGGATCCGCAGCGCCCGTCACGCGCATAGCCTGATATACATAACCGCGTCCGGAAAGAGGATCCCTGATAGCTCCCCCAAGACAGGTCGCCGCACCGCCAAAGGGTTCTATTTCGGTAGGATGGTTATGCGTCTCGTTTTTAAAGAATACAAGCCATTCCTCGCTCACCGGCCCTTCCCCATAATCCATTTGCACCGGGACGATGATGGAACAGGCGTTGATCTCATCCGACTCTTCCATATCATCCAGCTTTCCATCCTTTTTCAGCTTCCTCATAGCCATCAGGGCCAAATCCATCAGGCAGACAAACTTATCCTTCCTTCCCTGAAAAAGTTCCTCCCTTGTATCCAAATAACTCTGATAAGTCGTTTCAATCGGCGATTTATAGTATCCTTCCCCGAATTCCACTTTTTTCAGTTCGGTAGAAAACGTGGTATGCCGGCAATGATCCGACCAGTAAGTATCCAATACGCGAATCTCCGTCATCGTGGGATCTCTGTCTTCTTCCTCATAAAAGTATTTCCGGATATGCTTAAAATCCTGAAAAGTCATGGCTAATCCCAGCGAATGATACAATTCCTTCAGCTCATCTTCCGGCATTCCTTTAAATCCTTCCAATATAGAAACGTCTCCCGGCTCCTCAAATTCCGTTACCAACGTCTCGGGCTTTTCCATATCCGTTTCCCGGGAATCCACCGGATTAATGCAGTACCCCTTTATTTTTTCAAAATCATCATCGGAAATATCCCCGGTAATCAGATATGTGACCGCAGTCTTTATCACCGGCTGCTCGTCCTCTTTTAGAAACTTCACGCACTGGACGGCCGAATCCGCGCGCTGGTCGAACTGCCCCGGAAGAAATTCCACGCCAAAAACCCGCCCGCCTGCAGGCACATCAAACTTTTCCCTATATAGGATATCCACCGGCGGCTCTGAAAAGACGATCCTGCAGGCTGCCTCAAAAATATCTTCGGAAAGATTCTCCACATCATAGCGGGTCAGCACCCTGACATCCTCCACATTCGGGATGTTCAGATAACTTTGAATCTCCTCCTTCAATTCCCTTGCTTTTACTGCAAACGGTTTCTTTTTTTCCACATATATGCGCTTCACATTTCCCATGATGAATCCACTATCCTCCGTTTTTTTAATAATTACCATTATAACTGATATCTCCCATTTTTCAATGGGGATTGGAATATTTCACGCGAATATTTTCAGCCGCTTCACTCATGCAGCCGATGCACTAATTGATAAGCCACATCCCCTTCCGCAATCAGCGATTCCGAATGGGCAAAGAAAACAATCCCATCCGTGGGCGCTAAAATCGTTTCTTTTGCATTCCCCTTATAGGGATCGATAATCTCCGCCATCGCATCCCCATACCTCACCTCATGCCCGACCCTGGCTTTTCTGCGGAATATCCCCCCGCACATCGTATTGACATCCGTCAGGTCTTCTTGCGTCAGCACATGGCTGATATATCCGCTATGGCTTTCATAGCGGATCATCCCCATCCTCGTTAAGAACCGCAGGATAGCCGCTTCCGACTGCTTTGCACTCTCTTCATCAACAGCCTCGTTGCTGTTGGTATATAAGGAAAAAGCCGCCGTCTTCCTGTTCTGCCAGTTATAGTTCAACGTCTTGGTGTCGATAGGGCGGGGTTTTCTCACCACTACAAAAGGCAGGCCGAACAAGTTTGCCAACGATGCATTCTGATAACCGTTTTCAATCATTCGGATATGAGGCACCGAATCCCCCGCCGTATGAAAGCTGGTAAGCTGTATCCCAAAGCTATAATCCTTAATGCGGTTAAATACCGCAGCCGCAATCCTCTCTGCCGTATCCCCCCATTCCCGGCCCGGAAACTGCCTGCTGATATCCGCCGCCTCTACGCCGAAAAAACGCATTCCTATATTCATGGAATAACTGTTTACCACCGGTATCACCATGATTTCCTTGCCGGAACAGATACAGCCCTTGGCTTCCAGTTCTTTTAGCGCTTTCACCAGTTTAGCGCAGATATACATCTGCTGCACTCCGTTCCCGCGCATGGGGCCCACGATACAGGCCGACTGTTCCCCTTTCCCGAAACGATACCCCTTAATCGCCATATCCTCCCTGTACGGCAAGGACAAAGTATAAATATCCTCCGCAAACATTTACTCTTCCTCCCTCGTTCTCTTCGGCCGTATATCCGTCAATATCCTTGCAAGCAATGCCCCCTTGCTGACCATCGGATATTCCCTTAATGTAAATACAAGCCCGTCCTTCCCGGCTATGATTTCTTTTTCCGTCCTTCCTTCAATAGGCGTAATGATTTCCCCGATCTTATCCCCTCTTTTTACAAAATGGCTATGCTCGATAGCCGGTATAAACATACCGCTGCATTCCGCGCGGATGAACTCCACTTCCCCGTCCGTAGAAAGCACCGGATATTGGATCCCATGAGGCTCCTTTTTCCAAATCCCCATTTCATACAAAAGGCTGAAAATGCCGTCCACCACCTGTTTCCCATAACTTCGGTTTATCCTCATGCCAAGCCCCATTTCCACCACAAGCGTAGGAACCCCTTTCACATTCATAGAATGGGCTAAAGTGGACTCATGCACCGTCTCCGTCGCATTCGTCCATACCATATCCACATTCATATGCCTCGCATAAGGGATCAATTTATCCGCAAATTCCTCGCAGATGCGGACCTGCGGGATTTCCTTGACAAACCGGCTGCTGGCATGGACATCAATGCATAGGCTGGCTCCCTCCAGATCCTGGATGATTGCTGCCGCAGCCCTCTCAAACGCCGCTCCCTGCCCGCTTCCCGGGAACATCCGGTTTAAATCTTTCTCCAGCTTAGGGATCATCCGGTCAGCCACCGTTATCCCAATAGGGTTTAACGCAGGGTAAACATCAAGAATCCCTTCCAGATATTCCGGTTTTTCCTTTACCCGCCGTATTACCTCATAGCAGACATACTGCCCCTCCAGTTCGTCCCCATGGATGCCGGATACGATGGCTACCCGCCTCCCCTTCCCCTGAAGGCCTTCCCCCTCCAGTCTGTTCTTTTTTATCACCAGGTTCTCCCCCGTAGAAAGCCCGATGGAAAACACCGTCTTTACCATTCATCCATTCCTCCCTTACAATCTTGCATCCCGCAGCAACGTCCGGCTGCGGCAGCAACCATTTCCCTCTTGTACGTAGCGCGCATCCTGCCGCAAGGTTTTCGTACCATAGGAGATTACAGGACAATTTCCTATGATGATCCGGGTGTCAAAAGGCCCGTCCGGCAGATGGCACACTAGATTTGTGCAAACGGCTTTTGCACGATGGAGAGGAGACTCTAAAATCGTGGAAGCCTCTGCTGAACACGATTTTTGCTTTCCGAGGCTCATCGGAATGTCCCGTGCAACAGAGTGCGCACAAATCTTTTTGTGCCATTGCCGGACGGGGCCGCCGGATGGGCCTTTTGACACCCGGATCCTATGATACAAAAAGATGCCCCCGCCGCGCACCCGGAAGCATCTTTGCCCGCCTATCCTTCTTCAATTATCAAGCCCTGCATAATGTAAAATACTTCCCGATCCACCATTTCTTCCGTGATGCCCCGCGTCTTAGAAGCGATTTTAAGCCCTTCCAGAACATACATAATATTCCTTGCGGCGCCCCTTGCATCCTCACAATAAAACTCCCCGGCCTCTGTCCCTGCTTCTATCAGCTTTTCTATGATTTTCACTGCAGCGTCAAACTGCTGCTTGAGAGGATGATCTTTCCTTGGGACTTTATTCTGGAAAAAATATTCATAAACCGCTACCGTCAGGCTTCCCTTCCTGCCCAGCAGTTCCTTTTTCTGTTCCTTTAAAAACAATGCCAAAATATCCGAAGGGGACGCGTCCTGCCCCACTTTTCCCGCAAATACGTCATCCGCCTCTTCCGTTTCCATCTTCAGTACTTCCATAAACAATTCATCCGTACTTGAAAAGTATAGATATAGGCCTCCCCGGCTGATCCCACAGGCGTCTACGATATCTTTCATGGTTACGCTTTTATACCCTTTTTCGGTAAAGACTTCCCTCGCCGTTTCCACAATATACTTTTTCTTCTGCGCTGACTTCTCACCCATCTATACAACCCCTTAGCTTTTGTCTTCCCTTCCGCACCGGTTTATACCTGGAACCACATCTTTTCAGCCCGCGCTTCCATAGGTTTATCCCAATACTCCAATATCTCCTTCATCTTAAGCAGCACCTTCAGGATAGAACCGTTGCTTACCCCCTCCGACCATATCTTCCCTTTTGTCATCCCACCCAAGATATATTTCGACAGAATGCCTTTTAGGTTGTTCATATCCTGTATGGTAGCGCGCTCTATCAGGCGCTGTTCCTCTTCCACCGTCCGGATCCTGTTACGGGAATACACATATGCGTAATTCCGGTCCAGCAGCTTCGTCCTCCTCGCATCCTGTACAAGGCTCATCAACGTACTGTCATATACCGGAAAAGCAATCGAATGCTCCCCAATCCCATTCCCTTTATAAAAATCGGAAGCACTGTTCCCTACTTTTGATTCCAGCCACGGTATATACCGTATCAGCCTTTCCACATCGGGGCGGTATCCGTTTGCAACCTCATGCATATATAACGTATCTTTTTCCATGGCATCCACTCTCCCTAAGCTCATCCAAAATTTATTTCTTTGAGATAAAGTATATCATAAAATGAGGAAATGTACAGCAGCACTTAGAAAAAAGCAATTTCTTCTGTTGTATTTGAATATAAAAATCGTTATAATTAATTTATTCAAAATTTTTTACTAGGAGGACACAATGGCAAGAGAAATACAACAGGGAACGGTTATCTGCCAAAGCGGACAGCCGGCCGATTCCATACACATGATCGTCAAAGGCACTGTCCGGGCTATCTATTCGGGCGGTGAATATTTTCTGGAAAAAGGCGATGTGATCGGCATATGTGATTTATACCGCCAAAATTACATCTTTACTTATACTGCACTGGACGATGTCACCATCGCTTCCTTCCCCATAAAAAAAGACGGGCTGGCAGCCCTGCTGGGCCGACAGCCGGATTTTGCCCAGATTACGGCCAAATCCTGCCTAAAACAGACAAACCATATCCTGGAAGTGTACGAATTAATCAAGTACGACTGCAGCAGCCTTTACCAATACATCACGGAAAGCTATACGGAATATTGCAATTTATGCGAACGGCACCGCATTTCCCCCCGCCTGCTGCCTGAACTGGAAGGGATAAAGCCTTTGGAACTGGAAGACGACATCCCCTTGTGGATGGGCAGTTACTACGAAAATATGGCAACCGTCCTTGCACAGACCCTTCCCCATTGCCGGACGTCCTATTCCGGCTTCCTAAACGGCCTTTTGCTGAAAACAAGCCAGGACATCTCCGATATTGTATCCATCTGCCACATCATGAACTATTACAAATCGGACATAGCAAAGATCCTGATGAACAGCGACAAGCTGGATCTATTTGACTTATATACAAGCCTTTACTTCCGCATCAGCCCGGACGATGAAGATTCCACTTCCATCAGCGCAGACATCGGCCGTATGATGATCCATTTGGAAGGAATCCGTTCGATCAGCCGGGAGCTATATCAAAACCGGGTGCAGGAATATAAGAAAAGGCTGGCAGACAGGGAAGAACACGGCCTTAACCCATCCGAAAAAAATACGCCGGGGCAAGAAAGCTGCGACCTTACCGGATCTATCAACACAATCCTGCAATATGCCGGCTGCGACAAGGAAACCAGCAGCAATTTCCGCAAATATGTGGAAGAATATAAAGCGCAGATCGACAAAAACGCCACCGACGACGCCAGCCGGAAACTGCGCATGAATCTGACCAAATCGTTTTATAAAGTATACGAAGCTGCTTTCAAAAAAAGCATGGAAGACGACTATATCCCTACCATCCTGAAGATGTTCTTCCAGTTCGGCTATGTAGATGAGGAACTTGCGGGATTGGAAAACGCTTCCTACCTTTCTTCCATCGCGGAACACTTCCCCTCCAATCCGAAACAGCATGTCTACACAGCCTATGAATGGCTGAAGGCTGTTTACCTTGGGGAAAAAGAACCAAGCCGTAATGAATTCGATTTAGACTTCCCCGGCTATGTCCGTGAATTGAAAACAAACGGGAAAATTACCGCCGCACAGGAAAAGGAAATGGTCGATGACAACAATGAAAAAGTCCTGTTTGAACTGAACAATATGTTCCCTCTTGTCAACAAAATGACTTTTGGCCGCATTACCACTTTCTGCCCGGTTTTTTCCGAACATAACGTATTGAAGGAACTGGAAAAAGGAATGGTCACGGCACAGAAAATGGAAGAAGCGCTCAACAACATCCGCTCTATCGATTTTGGGGCTTATTTCCGTGAAACGGTTTATACCAATTCCTCCATCGGCATTGCAAAAGAATATATCAGCATTGAAGTGCTGCCGGACGTTATCCTCATGCCGAACGTAGGCATACGCGGCGTCATGTGGCAGGAGATTGAAGGCAAACGACGCACCACCCCCGCCCGCATGATGGTCCCGATCTTCCAGATGGAAGACTTAACCGCCACCATGACCAGGCTCACCGGCGAATTCCGCTGGGAAATGTGCCGCAGGGTGCAAGGCCCCAGATGGAACGATGTTTCCGAACCATCCCTTACCAGCGAGTATTTCGACTATATCCAGTTCTATAAAAAGAACCATGACCTTACCGCAGACGCCAAGGACAAAATCAAATCCGCCATGCAGAAAGCGAAAAACAGTTATAAAGAAATGTTTGTCCGGGATTATATTACCTGGATCATGTACGAAGGCAACAGTTCGCCCCGCTTGAATAAAGTGGCAAGAACCATCATCGCGGCCTACTGCCCGTTTTCCAAGGAAATCCGCGACCGGCTCATGGCAAATCCCATGTACAAGGAAATGCTGGAAAAATATAATTTAAAAATATCGCAGAAAGTCCATCATATTGATAATTTATGCCAAAAACTCAACAATACCAGGACACCAATCCCCGATGAAATACTCAACCAGAAAAAATTCCTGGAGGGTTAAATAAGGATGCAGGCCAAGGGCAGCCGGGTTCTGCCTTTGGGTTTTGCCGTTCTCCTGCATACAACGGGATTTCCCGCGTATTTCATACTTGAAATATGCCATTGCCGATGTATAATATAAAGAGTGGGGTTTTTCAAAATTACATACAGAAAGTGAGAAAAGATAATGAAAGGTTTACCAAACAACAAATGGGTAAGGGCCGCCATCCCGGCTCTGCTGCTTCATTGCAGTATCGGTACTGTCTATTGCTGGTCTTTATTAAAAGGCGACATCGTCGAATATCTGGGCCGTTCCAAAGGCGAAGTGGAATGGGCGTTCAGTATTGCCATTTTCTTTTTAGGCATGTCCGCCGCTTTTGCCGGTCGTATTGTGGAAAAAGACATCCACAAGTCTTCTTTAATTGCTGCAATTTGTTTTGCAGCAGGCTTTGCGGGAACAGGCTTATGCGTCCATTTTAAATCATTAATTGGGATTTATCTCTGCTATGGGGTAATCATGGGCATCGGTCTTGGCCTCGGTTATCTTTCTCCGGTTAAGACATTGATGCTCTGGTTCAGCGAGCAGAAAGGACTGGCCACCGGGCTTGCCGTTGCCGGGTTCGGTTTGGCAAAGGTGATCGCAAGTCCCATCATGACGGCCTTGATCGGCGCAGTGGGTATTGTCAATATGTTCTATGTGCTTGCCGCCGCTTACTTTGTCATGATGTTCCTTGGACATCTTTTATTAAAGAAGCCGGACGGCTGGGTGGAGGATCAGGGGGAATCCGCCACAAAGGTATCCGATATTTTCAGGAATCCGACCTTTATCGGCACATGGCTGATGTTTTATATCAATATCACCTGCGGCCTTGCCCTGATTTCCCAGGAAAAGGATATCCTCACGACAATGGGGGTTTCCGCCGTTACCATCAGCGTAGTTTCATCCTTAACCGCCATCTTTAATGCAGGCGGAAGGCTGGGTTTCTCGGCGGCTGCCGATAAACTAAAAGACAGGAATACCATTTATAAACTAATTTTCATCCTGTCCATCGCTTTTTCGGTCATCATGATTTTAACCAACGGCATCAACAATAAAATCGTATTCCTTGCCATTACCCTTCTTTGCATTATCAATGCAGGGTACGGCGGCGGCTTCAGCAATCTTCCCACGCTGCTCTCCGACCGCTTTGGCATGAAGAGCATTAGCCAGATTCATGGCCTTGCCCTTTCCGCATGGGCCTTTGCAGGGCTTTCCGGCAACCAGCTCAGTTCCTTTATCGTAAGTAAGACCAGGTCTTTTACGAATGTATTATATGTGACGACCGTCCTTTACGCCGTCGCCCTCATTATTTCCTTCGTATTAGTAAAACCGGCGAAAAACCCGGTAGACTAAAACGGGGGCCGTATTTATGAAGAAAAAATGAAAATTGTTTAAGAAATACTTATTTTCAGGAAATCCTATTTTCATAACGGGAAAAAAAGCGTATACTCCATAGTAAACTGCTATGGAGTATACTTTTTTAGGAAGGAATTATTTTTATATGAAATATATTTTATTATTTATCAAAAAAACTTTACGCTTTGTCTTAAAGCCGCTCTCCTTCGTCCCTGCCATCTTTGTGATGTACATGATTTTCCGGCTTTCCGCCCAGGACGGGATGACCAGCAGCCAGCTTAGCCTGAAAGTAAGCAATAAAATTGTCGTCACCGCCGATAAACTGTTAAAAACAGATTTTACCGATGAGCAGATCAAACATTACGCCGATAAAATCCACCATTACGTACGTAAACTCGGCCATGTGACGGAATACTTTATCCTGGCGGTTACCGTCGCCTTCCCTCTCTATGTCTACGGCCTTAGGGGAATCCCGCTCATGCTGGTCGCCGGCTTGTTCTGCGTAGGTTTTGCCGCCTTTGATGAATACCACCAGTCTTTTGTCAGGGGCAGAGGCCCGTCCAAAAGGGACGTAGCCATCGACAGCATCGGAATCTTCATTGGGATCATCATCGTAAGGATTGTCGGATGGACAGGGAGAATGACCATCTTCCGCCCCCTTTCCAACAAATAAATATCCCCCTGTATTTCCAGGGCTGGCCCTTGCAATCCTCGCCTTTTATCTATATACTGAATGAGGGTGCGGCCAGGCCAGATGCGGCCTCAATTTACCGCATACTGGAATATAACGTTCCTATTACAACCTATAAAGGCTGAAAGAAAGAGATATAAAATGGCTACAATTAAAGATATTGCAGAAAAATTAGGCATTTCCGCCGGCACGGTATCGAAAGGCTTAAACGGGGCCAGCGATATCAGCGACGCGCTGCGCCAGGCTGTGTTGGATACCGCCGTAGAGATGGGCTATACTACAAAAAAAATGAAAAAGGAAGAGCATAAGAAATTATGTATCTTTGTTGAGAATATGGATTACGAGACGAGCAATCAGTTCGGTTATGAAATCATTTTAGGCTTTAGGCAGGCCGCCTACAGGGATAATTGGGACGTTATCGTATTCCCGATTAACCCTGCCTTCCAGATGGAAGAAAAGTACGATACCTTTATGCTAAAAAATGGGTACAGCGGCGCTTTCCTCGTAGGCTTTACCCTGCAGGATCAGTGGATGGCCCAATTGGCTGCCACTACTATCCCTACCGTCTTATTTGACAATTATATTAAGAAGAACCCAAACGTAGCTTATGTGGGAACCGACAGTTTTGAAGGCATTGATTCCGCAATAGAACATCTGGTAATGCTCGGCCACGAAAGAATTGCTTTTTTAAACGGTTCTCCTAATTCTATGGTTTCCGATCAACGTTTGCAGGCTTATATTGACAGCCTTTCTTCCCATCACCTGGAGTATAATGAGAAACTGACGGCCTATAGTTATTATATTGTTGAAAACGCCAAATACTATGTACCTGGCTTCTTAGAAGAAGGGGCAACCGCAATCATATGCAGCAACGACTATTTAGCATCCGGCGTCATCACGGAATGTCAAATGCAGGGGCTGCATGTACCAAAAGATATCAGTGTCATAGGATTCGATGATCTGCCGTTTTCCGCCCGTCTTAACCCCCCGTTGACTACCATACGCCAGGATCGGATCGAACTTGGAAAATGTGGCTATTTTGCATTGAACTGCCTGATCAATCATGTTTCCATCAGCCGGACGATGCTACGGGCGCAATACATTAAAAGAGGCTCCACGGCGCCGGCAAGGCCTTTGCTATGAAAAAGTGTGCGTCAGGACGCACACTCGCGCCGGAGCGCGGCTGCGACAGCAGCCATTTTCCTCTTGCGCGCAGTGCGCATCCTCCCGGAGGGTTTTTGTATCATAGGTAATTGCAGAGCAATTTCCTATGATATGAAATAAAAATCAGACAAAGCGCTGTCCTTTGTCTGATTTTTGAATATTTACACTTACAATGAAATTATCTTTACAGTCCACAAGTCAGGCAGGCTCATCCGCCCGGATTGCTGCTGTTCCAACGGCAGTTACCAGAGCCTGATAAGGCAGCAGCATTATTTTCCCGCCCTCCATTTCCACCTGTCTATAATTTCCCAACAATGGTTTCCTTCCAAAAGCGTCTCCTAAAGCCCTCCTGCACTGTTCCGGCTCCAGAGCGGCCTTTCCGTTCTGCAGATTCACAAGCACAATCAATTCTTTTCCTTCATAATGCCTTTTATAGGCGATCACCCCTTGTTCCTCTTCCAGCAATGGATCAAATCCCCCTTTGCACATGACGTCTGCCAAAGCCTCCTCCTTACGGATACGGATCAGTTTTTTATAATAGGATAGCAGCGAATCTTGCTCTTCCTGCTGCTTTTTGACATTTACTTCCCGATAGTTTTCCTGCACCTTCAGCCATGGCCTTCCTTCGGTAAAGCCCGCGTTTTCTTCATCGCTCCATTGCATAGGAGTCCTGGCGTTATCCCTTCCCCAATCATTGAAATATTGCAAAAGTCCCCCGCCGTCCTCCCCCTGGCTTAATTTTTCTTCCCAAGTAATCTTAGCCCTCGTATCGGCCAGCTCTTCCACACTGCTCCACACCGCATTTTCCATGCCAATCTCCTGCCCTTGATAAATATAAGGAGTCCCGTGAAGAAAAAAATAGAGAGTGGCCAATGCCGATGCGCTGTAGTAGTTCCTGTCTTTTTCCTCCAGATACCGATTCAGGCAACGGGCCTGATCATGATTTTCCAGAAAAACGCCGCACCATCCATGCCTGTTTGCAAACTTTTGGCTGTCGAACAGCTTCTTTTTCAGCCTTTCCACTGCTGCCAAAGACGATTTATCCTTTTCCCCTTCCATGCTTTCCCATGTAAAATCAAAAATCATGGAAAAGAATCCATCTTCTCCGGCATATTTACAAAAATCCCCCTGCTCCACTCCCGGCGCTTCCGCCACCGTAAAGCAGTCATATCTGTCAAACGTCTCTTGTTTCAGCTCAGCCAGGAATTTGCCTATCCCCGCATAGTTCTCGAAATTTTCCACCGGGTAGCGTTTTCCGTCCTCCGTTTCCACCGATGCAAAAGATAAATCCTTTTTAATAAAAGTGATCGCATCTATCCGGAATCCGGCAATCCCTTTATCCAGCCACCAATTGACCATTTTATAGATTTCTTTGCGCAGTATAGGGTTCTCCCAGTTTAAATCCGGCTGTTTCGGGGAAAAAGTATGATAATACCACCTTCCATCCTCCAATTGGCTCCATACGCTCCCTCCAAAATTAGAACGCCAGTTATTCGGTTCCCCGCCGTCCGGTGTCCTCTTAAAATAAAAATACCCCGCCTCTTTGCTTTCCTCATTTTCACAGGCGCGCCGGAACCATTCATGTTCATCCGAACAATGGTTCACCACCAGATCCAGGATAATCCTAATCCCCCTTTTTCCGGCTTCCGAAATCAGCCGGTACATATCTTCGTTTGTGCCGAATATCGGATCCACCTTATAATAGTCCGAAATATCATATCCGTTGTCGTCCATGGGAGATTGGAACATGGGACTGATCCAGATAATATCAATCCCTAATTCCTGCAAATAGGGAAGCCTTTCCTCGATTCCCTTAAGATCACCAATCCCATCCCCATCGCTATCCTGAAAGCTCCTAAGATAAACTTGGTATATCACAGCATTCTTCCACCATTGCCCATTCCCTGTCATTTTATCTTTTCCTTCCTTTTACTTAATCGCTCCGTCTGTAATTCCTTTTACAATGTATTTCTGGCAGAACAGATAAAAGATAACGATTGGGATCATGCACATGATCAAACCTGATGAAGCAAGATCCCAGCGCTTAGCGAACTGTCCAAAAAACAAGTATGTCTTAAGCGGCAGCGTCTGCCATCCCACCTTGTTGATAATCAGGGACGGAAGCAGGTAATCGTTCCAGATCCACATCACATTCAACACTGCCACTGTAACTAATATCGTCCGCATCAGCGGAATTACAATAATAAAGAAAAGCTGTACGCTGTTGCAGCCGTCGATAGTGGCCGCCTCTTCCAGTTCTTCCGGAATATTTTTAATAAAACCATGAAACATTACAATCGCCATGCTCGTTCCAAATCCCATATACATAAAGACCAGCCCGGCAGGATTCATAAGATGAATCCTGCTGGCAAATCCTACTAACGGAAGCATAACGCACTGGAAGGGTATCAACATGGCTGCCGCAAAAAGCAGAAAAATAAATTTGCTCGTTTTTGTTTTGTACCGCACCAACACCCATGCCGCCATAGACGAAATCAAAAGAATCAACAATGTACTGATTACCGTGATCCAAAGCGAATTACCAAAAGACCGTATGTAATCTAACGCTTCAAACGCATTCGGATAATTTTCGCTTGTAAAGGTAGACGCATCAGGGAACCCGATCACATCCGTAAAAATTCCCTTTGTGTTTTTAAAAGAGTTCAATACGAGAATATAAATCGGAAACAGAAACAGGCATCCGAGGAGAATTCCCGTCAATGTGTATGCTATTTTCCTCGCCCGCTTCCCATCCTTTCTTTTCGCTTCCATCTTCATTACATTTCCACCTCTTTCTTTTTCGTAATGACAAGCTGCGTCACTCCTATGGCCGCCACCAGGATCATAAATACGATAGCCTTTGCCTGGGCAAAACCGAATTCGTTGGCTCCAAATGCCGAGTTATAAATATTCAGAGCCAGCATCTCCGTAGACTTGTATGGCCCGCCTTGGGTCAATGCCAGGTTCTGGTCAAACATTTTAAAGGAATTGGATATGGATAAAAACAATCCGATGGTAAATGCCGGCATCATCAGCGGCAGGATGATCCCTTTTAACATCTCCCACCCATTGGCGCCGTCAATCCGCGCCGCCTCCTTAACCGACTCCGGAATCTGCTGGATCTGCGCGATATAGACAATCATCATATATCCGGAAAGCTGCCATACCGTCAGGATCAGCAACCCAATAAACCCTGTCTCCGGATTAGAAAGCCATCCGCTTAAGAACGACCAGCCGGTAGACTTGGACAGCGCTTCAAAAATGGATACAAATATGAACTGCCATGTAAAACCAAGCAATAAACCGCCGATCAGGTTCGGCATAAAGAATATCCCTCTAAGCAAAGTGGCTCCCTTAAACTGCTGCGTGACAAGCAAAGCCAGCAAAAATCCCACCAGATTCACCAGGATCACCGCGCATATTGAAAATGAAGCCGTAAATCCAAATGCATGCAGGAACGAATCATCCCTTGTAAAAATATCTATAAAGTTCCGAACTCCTACAAAATCTATCCCGCTCCCAACAATCCCGTTCCAGTCCGTAAAGGCATAGAAAAAGCCAATCAGCATAGGTATCAACACTACCACTGCAAAGGAAATGAATGCCGGCAGCAAAAACAGCCAAAATCTCCATTTACTTTTCTTCATGCCATATCACCATCCTTATCACTATTTTTGCGATGTACGCATGCTTGCCCATTGTTCAATGCTGCTTTGTGTTACTTCTTCCCATGTTGCCTCGCCTGCCAGATACTTCTGCACCATTACGCCTGCCGCCTGCTGTCCCCAAGTATTGGGCGCGCCGCTGTATACCCATCCGTCCATAGTGTTCCCTTCGCTGTTTGCATCCATGATTCTCTGCGCCAAAGGATCCGTTGCTTTTAAATCGCCGAAATTATCATATGGAGGGACAAACTTACAGTTTTCCACTACAATCTTTTGCCCTTCCGGATCTGTGTAAAACCAGTTAATGAAGTCTTTTGCCGCTTTTTTCTGCGCTTCGCTGGACTTATTGCAGATTGCCCAATAGCCGGAAACGCCTACAAAGTATTTGCCGTCCGAATATCCCGATATGGAATAAGGAAGCATATCCAATTTGGCAAGGACTTCCGGATCCGTCGTCTCAACTGCGGGAGCCACCCAGTTGCCCTGTTTGATTGCCGCCACACGCTCGATTGCCAGCCCGCCTTCCAGGGAAGTGGTATAATCCACAGAATTCAGATTCGCCGTATTGTCCGCATTGGTGGTATAACTTGCCTGGAAATCCACCATAGTCTTATAATCCGCGAACCCTGTTCCAGGAAGGGAATCTGCGTCATAAGCTTCTTTTGCCGATGAAAAATCATGAGTAAGGGCTACATTCACATCATGATCTCCTGCAATCCAAAGTTCTTTTGTAGGATATTCCATTACGGATTCCAACAAAGGATATTTTTCCTTCATCTCTCCTGAATCAATCTTCGCTTTCAATGTATCAAACCCGGCCTTCATTCCCTCGAAAGTCATCATAGAGTTGAAGTCCACTCCGGCATCCTCAAACATCTGACGATTCACCACAAACCCGTATCCTTCCATATAGAGCGGGATTGCAAGCACCCTTCCGTCCTCCATAGTGAACATATCCTTTGTTCCCGGGAGCGCATGCTCTAAAATCGGCTGATCCGACAAATCTTCCAAAATATCGCTATAATCCTTTAAATCCTGAAACCCTCCTACCGAAAAGATGGTTGGCGGATCCGACTGCATCTTCGCTTTCAGGGAAGCGGAAAAATCATTGCCTGTCACCGCTTCCAAATTGATCGTCACTTCGGGATGAAGCTTTTGATATGTTTCGATCGCCTTCTTATACCCTTCATTAGCCTCAATCTTGCTCTGATAAATTGTAATTGTTACTTTCTCTCCGGACGCGCTGCTATTGTCCGCACCGCTTCCCTGTGAACCGCATCCTGCCAGCAGGGATAATGTCGTTGCCATTGCCATTACAAATGCTACTGCTTTTTTCATGTCGTTTCTTTTCCTCCTTTTTATGGAACTGTTCCATATTGGGGTAAAAAAATATATCCTTATGGACGATTCCATTTTCAATTTTATATGTGGAACTGTTTCATGTCATTAATATACAATTATGCACACATGTAGTCAATATATTTTGCCTATTTATCTCAAAATCATTGTTTTTAACAAAATGACTTTTTATATTTTGTGCGATATATACAAACCCCTTCTTTTTATCCAATTTACAATAAAACACAAAAAAAGAGAAAAACTCCCCGCTTCGGTCGTTTATCTCTTTTTCACACCGCCGCCTATGTAATTGCCAAATTCCTGAAAATCTGCGGCTCTTCTGCCAACCGGCATCATTTCATACAGGGCATCTACAGCGTATCGCCTTCCTTAAAATGAACCGGTACGAATATCTCCCTCCTCATTAACGGCTGATGGTTCATCAGCTTTAAAAGCACTTCCACCGCATTTTGTGCAATGCCTTCCATATCCTGCACGATCGTCGATAAAGTACGGTAATTGAAATCCGTTATAAAAGTCCCATCATAAGATAATATTTTCAGTTCATTGGGTACACATATCCCCATTTCGCAGGAAATCTTTAAAAAGGCCGCCGCACATAGATCGTTCGCCAAAATCCCATCCAGCCCCGGATAAGCCGCCAATATCGTCCGCGCCCGTTCCATCGCTTTTGAATAATGGATCACATCGTCCCATGCAAAGCCTTCGGTAATTACCTCCGCCCCATCATCCTCCATTTTCCGAATGAATTCCTTTCCCGCCTTTGATGATGATATTGTTTTTGCTTCAGGATCCGACAACTGCAGCACTTTCCGGCATCCGGCGCCTATCATCTTCTCAGCCGCGATCCTTCCCCCTTGTACATGATCCGATGTGATCAACGGGATCCCCGGAATAATACGATCCAATGAAATCATAGGTTTTTCCATTTC
This sequence comes from uncultured Lachnospiraceae bacterium, assembly GCA_948470755.1. Lineage (GTDB taxonomy): Bacteria > Bacillota > Clostridia > Lachnospirales > Lachnospiraceae > Kineothrix. The sequence goes on from CAOKPU010000027.1 coordinate 28,095, forward strand.
CGTATAGTTCTCATCCGGGAGAAATGCAGCTCCGATGATCATACCGTCGAAAAGATTCCTCTTCAAAGTATCCAAATACTCCCTTTCTATCAAAGGATCTCCGCTGGTATTGCATAGCATCATATTGTATCCATGTCTGTGAAGTTCATTTTCCAGATAACTCCACAATACCGAAAAATACGGATGTATCAGCTCCGGCGCAAGCACCCCTATAATCCCCGTTTTCTTTCTATAAAGATTCCTGATCCATTGGTTCGGCACATAATCCAGTTCCGATACAGCCTGCCTGATTTTTTCTTTTGTTTCCTCGGCTACATAACCGCTCCCGTTCAAGGCCCGCGATACTGTGCTGGGTGCAACCTCCGCCAGCCTCGCAACCTCTCTGATGCTCGCCATATAACTGGTTCCTCCTGCTTTGAATATCTTTCTTTTATGTACTTATATTTCCGTCAGCCTTATTCACTTATGCCGTTTTCCATTTTTACCCTGTTTACTGACTACAGTATACTCTTCGCAGGAGGGGATTTCAAGATTGGCTATTCAATTTTCTTTGTTCCGGTTTTTATTTACATTCATTCCATGCCATTATGCTTTCCTCTTTGATTCCCGTGACAATAAGCCAGGCAGGCATTCTTGCTTACGCATTTGTTGAATACAGCGATGATCATAGCCCGATGTTTTACCGCATTGGAAGCTTAATACCCGTCGCTTACGGCCAGGTTATTGACTCCGGCATCTCCTCATCCATGCAGTCCAACTCCTATGGCGCCGTCTCTTTACCCATCCGCCTTTTTCACAGGATGCCTGATCACCGTTTTTAACCGTTCCGGGGCTACCCGTCTGGCATCCGACAGATAAATTTCGTGATGCATCCTCTCTGCCGAAAAGTCGTTTACATATCCGTTTTCCTGTAGGAAACGGTCCATCAAAGCTATCGTCGCCGGCTCATCGTCGTATGTCCCTATGTGCATACACTGCACGCACACCCCTTCCCGTATTGTCATAAACTCTACTTTTGAATAATCCTGCCCCTTTTTTTCCGTCGCTTCTTCCACCGCCCACCGGAAATCTTCTTCCGTTACAAAATCCGGCAGCCTGATTACGGATATCCAGCAAAAATCCTCTTTTCTGCTATAATCCACCCCTGAAATCCCCTCCTGCCACCAGAACCCTTCCAAGGGGGGCACCACATAGTCAAAATACCCTTCGATTTTATGGCTTCCTTTTTTACTCATCTTGATGGTAAAAGCGATTCCATAAAGCAAACCAATAGCCGCCTTATATTCCCCGCCTTCTTCATTCGGATTTCCTTTCCCCCGCAATGCAATAAATTTCATCTCCGGGACATCTACGATTTCCGGCTTATTCTTTGGCATATAATATTCCTTATACTCTTTTTTGTAATCAAACGACATCTTCCGCCTCCTTGAAAACCCTGTCTTTTTTCCTCTATTTCCGTAATCATATCATACTTAACACGACAACTGTATGTCATGTATAGATTTTACCCCGGGCATTCATGCTTTTCAGCCATCATACTATAAATTGTTGAGCGTCTGAATAATGGGAATCAGACGGTCGAAGGAATCAATCGTATAATCCGGACATATGCCCTGTTCCCGGCACATCTTTTTGAGTTCATCCTCCCGCCGAAAATCGGTTTCTGTCCAATGGGAGATAGCCACCAGTTTTTGATATAACTCTTTTGCCATTTCCGGATCGCAAGGATATTTGCATAATACGGCAACTACTCCGGCCATTTTTGCCATGTAAATGTCTTTCGTCAAGCTATCCCCGACATAAATCGTTTCGTCAGGCAATGCAGACTCACATTCACAGATTTGGCTAATCAATTCCGGGTTCGGTTTCTTGCCTAAAACGGCATGGGTCTTTGCCGATGACGGGAAACAATCTGGCCGTTCAAACTGGCTGCCAGAAACATAGACCCGGCAAAACAGATCTTCTATCCCCAGTTTCCGCAGCCTGTAAAAGCCATTTTCTTCCGCCGATTCTGTATAGCCTACAATTTTAATATTCATTTCCGCTATTTTACTTAACGTTTCTTTCACATACGGATACAGTTGAAGCTGTTTCTTGCGGGTTGAATTAAACCTATGAAAGACAGGGTTTAGTTCCTGCAGCAGCTCTTCTTTCGTATAATTGGGATACGCGTTAAGGACAGAAGGCAGATAAGCCGTCGCATACGGGTATTCCACGCTTCCTTTTTCCTGATGGATCCTCTTATATTCCTCCAATAACGCTTCTTTATCCTTTTTCAGGATATGGGACAACTCTTCCGCCATCTCATAAAACGCAGGAATAAAAAAGCCAATCCATGAATAGAGAGTATCATCCAAATCAGTTATAAATAATTTAATCATATTTTATTGCTCACTTATAAGGGATTTCTATTTTTTGACAAATAGCATCTGCCGAAGAATCATCGCTGTGGATCTTATGGAATTCAATCACTGCTTCGTCTCCGCTAAAATGTATAGTTGCAAACTTATTCTCAACACCGGCCGCTCCCGTTCCACCCATTCCGACAACCGTTATACGCCGCATACTCCCTACGGCAACATCTTTTTCAGGTTCTACCGGATAGTTGACCTCAGAAACAAAAGTCCTGTGTTTATGCCCATGCAATAATAGCCTGACATCGTATTTCACCAGCCAGTTCATCAAACGATCCGCATCATATACGGCGCTGCTGGCTCTGGTCACATCAATCACCTCCGTATAGCAGGCCGGCAAATAGTGATGATGCATCATTACAATACGGATCGCATTCTGATTATCACTATTGTCCCACCCCATCTCTTGGGCAACATAATCCAACTGCTCTTGCGAAAGATATCCATGGCTTTCAAAATTCGGATATTGTTGAAGCAACAGGCTGTTTAAGGCGGCAATTTCAAGAATATGCCCTGAAGAAAGCAACAGTTTCTTGCCGCTTGCAAAAAATCTATTAGGAAATATCTTATAGATGGAATGGTAAAACCCGGAAAACCCTTTCGCATTCTCCAGATTGTCATAAATAAATGCCGGTTGTGCATCCTTAAGCAAGTCATGGCCTTCCCAGGCAAAATCATGATTGCCCGGACAAATCAGGATGTTCTCCGCATTCAGGCCGGCAACATCATAATTAATATCCTGCAACAGGCGCTGCGCCTCATCAAATCCTGATTCTTTTGCAAAAGATGTGATATCGCCGGTAATCAACAGCCCTGCCACCCTGCGTTTATCAAGGCATCTTAGTAAATGCTGCGCTAAGGTCTGACGGATTTTCCCCCGTTCCGACTCAAACAAATGATCATAAAGATGCAGATCAGACAGCCAGACAATAGTATCCCCCGATGATTGATAATACTTCGCACTAAAGTGCGACGGCTGGATAAAATCAGCATTTAAAAGTATAATTTCATTATTGCGGTCGGAATCCCTTGCCTTTCTGGCAAACCACACGGTACGGTTTTGCTGGATGATTTCTTTGATAGAATATATTCTTTTGTCGTTAAACTGACTGTAATCAGCATTATCATCGCCAAACAGCGAGTCACAGCCCACATAGGAAAATCCCGTCAAATCAGATTCGTCACAAGGTTCAATCTTAGTAAACTTAAACCATGCATAATACTCCTGATCGCAGTAATATTCCGGTGTTTTATCCCTTTCCGGCGACGGGATCTTATCTTTCGCCGTCAATTCGACACCACTGCATGTCGCCCGATAAACCAGGCTCTGACCGGAATCAACGAGAAATATATCAAGAGGTTGGGATTTGGCTTCTATGCTTAAATAGGCAAATTCTTTCTTGGGTGTTTTTTCATTGCCTTTTTTCCACCATGCCCACCATACATATCCATGTTGGCCGATCACAGCCAAATGTTTTGCTATCGTTTCATTTTCTGCGGTAACCAAATCCCTAAAACGAAGAATGACTGTTTCAAAAGTCGTTGACATGTCCCACCTCTCTATGATATGCCATTGGATTATTTGAGTTAAGAATCTACTTTATTTTACCGTAAACGCTGTCCGTTGTCTATCATTAATTATTCTACAACTGCGTTTTCAATCCCCGATCCTCATAGCGCCTGCATTGTCTTCCGCCATTCCCGGGCCAATAGGCAAAACCTCTTTTAAAAGCGGATTTACAGCCATTTGGACGCCCAATCGGCAAGCATCTTCGCCGATGCGTTTGCAGCAAACTTTTTTCCTTCCATTACGTTTGCTTTTGGCGCCAAATCCTGCATATTTTTCGAGGAGCTGCCGGCCGGGCTTCCGCCGGAAGTCACAAAAGGGACGATCTTTTTTTTGCTGAAATCATAAGACTCCATAAAAGTATCAATAATGGACGGCTCCCTGTACCACCATACCGGAAAACCGACAAATATGACGTCATACTGATCCATATCCTCCACTCCGGAACGTATTGCAGGGCGGCATTCCCTGTCATTCATTTCAACGGAACTTCTGCTCCCCTTATCCCGCCAGTCAAGATCGGCATCCGTATACGGCACTTCCGGTTCAATCCGGAACAGTTCCGCACCAATTTCTTTGGCCAGCCGTTCCGCCACTCCCGCAGTTACCCCACTTGCGCTAAAATATGCTACCAACACTCTACTCATTGTCCAACTCCTCCTTGCTTTGTTCCATTAATTTTTACATCCATACCTCTTACCATAGGCTGCGTTGTCTGCTATTCCTATTCATCATACTACCTAAAGTTGGCTTTAGGTCAAGAGGTTCTTTTTTATGCCATGTACGCGTTTACGGCTTGTTGCGAAGAGGCGACTGCCAACAAGGCTGTTTGCGAGCAAATCACCGATTGAAAAATCAGCTATCAAACTCATTTTATCAATCTACTCCACATCTATCCGCTCAATCTTAAAAATAACCGGCCTCGTCCCATCGTTGCAGCAAGCAATCATCACACGATCATCATTCGTCCAGCCATGCATGATGCTTCCTCCCTGAAGGGCCGTGTAAATATACCGGCTGATAGCATCCCATGCCTCGGAACAAAACGGCACCCCGTCCATACCGCAATGCATCGTTCCCGGAGAAATCAATACACCTTCATCCGGCCGGCCCGATTTTACCAGCGTACCGGCACCCATATGCCAGTAATCGTCCCTTTCATTATTGCGATAAAACATAAACTCATCGCCCACATTATAGCAGGCGCATTTACCGCTGTCAGGATCCGCACAATACTGCTGCTGCAATTCCGGATACAGCTTCTTATCCAAAACAGTGACTTTGCATCTAAATTCCATATCAGGTTCCTCCTTTTTTTCAATTATGCTGATTTTTCACCTATTCAAGTACGTCCTGGCATACTTGCAGCGGACGGCTTTGCAGCCTAAAATAACGCTTTGCAATTTCTGTCATTTACCCCGGAGCATCTTTTTTGCCAACCGCAATGCCTTCATCAATCATCAGCCTTCCATCAACATCATGTTTATAGCCACAACACTTTCTTCATATTGTATTTCCACGAATAATAATTGTAATTAAATCCATAACAACAATTTCCACTATTACATATATAATACTTGCCACTATCCATTAGCTTCCCATTGTTCTCTCGTCATATAGTTTGTATGCCCGATTCTTGTCTCCCCCATAAGCGGCACAGGCACATCATTGCATGTATGATGATAAATAAAGCCAACCTTCTCCTGCACTCTTTTTGATTTCACATTCCCTTCATAATATCCGCACCATATGATATTCATTCCGAGATCCTCAAAACCGTGGCGCAGTAATTCTCCGGCAGCTTCCGGAATCAGTCCCTGCCCCCAAAACTCCCGGCCTATCCAATAACCAAGTTCACACTCATTCTCTTTATCCGTCATATCCGTAGCTCCATTCAGCTTTAATTCGATCGCGCCAATCGCCCGGTTGTCTGACTTCAAGCAGACAGCATAACACTCTTTCCCGTTAAAAACATTCTGTATAACCTCACGGCTTTCCTCAATATTTTTATGTGGCGGCCACCCTGCAATCGGCCCGATTTCCGGATTTTTTGCATATTCATATAAACTCTCCGCATCTGTTTTTTCCCATGGTCTTAAGAGCAATCGTTCTGTAGTTAATACCATATTCCATCCCCCTTATAAACTCAAAATATCTTTTTCTCAATATACCACAATCCACACCACATCAGAATACCAAAACTTCCATCATCATACACACTTCCTGTACCTCCGCCATTTCGGACTGCCCAATCAAGCGTCATGATTGTCGTCGTAATTGGTGTACGCAAAAATGATGAAGCCCTTGCTGAAAGACAGCGGATTATAAATCACTTCCAGATCCGGGAATGTCTCCCCAAATCTTTGAACCCAGTCCTCTTTGTCCTCTTGGCTGAAAAATGTCCCTGCCGCTCCGCTTTGATATAATCCTCTTACCAAAAAATACTAAAAGGACAAACTTTTTCTCACCTGTCCATAGCTTCCTTAATGAGATAATCCGCAATTTCAAAAGCCTTTACACCCTCCTCCAATGACATTTGGAACCTTTCTACCATAACAATCAGTCTATTGCTTTTATTCCCTGTTCAGACAACCGCCTCAAATTTTCCATCATACTATTTAAAATTTCAGGAGAATGCCCTTCCCATTTTGTTACTTCTGCAACGATTTTTAACGGTTGCTTCGACCGGTAAGATTTCGTTGGATTTCCGGGGAATTTTTTATCTGTAAGATTCGGATCATCCTCAAAATCCCCTGTCGGTTCAACTACATATATCCGTTCCTTACCGTCTCCCTCTGCCAATTCCGCTCCCCAAATTGCTGCGTCCAAAGTCCCGGCAAAATATACATATTCTGATTTTCTGTCATCCTGATAGTTCTTTTTTATCCCTGCGACCAATAAGTCTCCTATTTCTAAATCAGCTTTCGTCCCATGAAAAAAGGAACCTGAACTAAATACCGTTTTTTCATTCATATAATTCTTTTCCTTCCATCTATTCCTTGTTTTTTTCTCTTTTATTATATCGGATTCCTCATAAAAAACAAGACAGGAGAGAAAACCCCGTAAGTATACAGATGAATTTAAGCAGCAGTTAATTGATTTATACCGCTGTGGCAAACGCAGATGCGATATCCGCCGGGAATACGATATCTCCCATTCGCTCTTTGACAAATGGGTCGAACAGACGGATTATTCCGGTTCTTTTCACGGAAAGGATAACCGGACGGTCGAAAAGCTTTTGGAAGCCTTCCACGTAGAACGCTCTCCGAGCCGGAAAGGATGCCCTTATGACAATGCGGCGACGGAAGCAACGTTCAGGGTCCTAAAAGCGGACAATGCAATGAATCCACACAAGGCGGATTGACCTTTTTACAAGGAATAGTTTTCCTTAATCACCTCCATAGCTTTGTCCTCCGCTAATTTTCACGATATAATCCAAACAAGTTTAAGAATTTTTGCCATACCGTAAGTTTCTTTGGCGTTTCCTCCATTACCTCACCTGGCCCCTCCATCTGAATGCCATCCGTCTTAATTACAAATTGCACACTTTGAATATTTGTATTTTTGTCCGATACAAAAGAAGTAACTTCAAAATCCCCTCCTGCAACTGTTTTGATTAATTCGTCAATTTTATCCGTAATCTCCGTATCCATGCCTGCGGTTTCTTCCCTCATTGTGGAAGTGCCGTCCTTCAATTCCCCAGCACCGTCATAAAGCTGTGCAATGCCGGATAAAAGCTCTGCAACACCATCATCCAACGCACCAGTCCCGTCCTTCAATGTTCCCGTTCCATCATATATTTCCACAATGCCGGAAAGCAGGTTTCCTATCCCACTATATAAACTTTCACTGCCTGTTTTTAATGCGCCGCTTCCGGTAGCAAGCCGGGCTGCGCCATCTGTGATCTGTGAATAGCTTGCAACAATCTTAGCGACCGCCTCTGTGTAACCTTTAATCCCCTGATCCAGTTTCCCATATTCAGAAACTAATGTATTTATGGCGGATGAAAGCCCTGACATCTGATATGCCAGACCTCCGATTTTATTTACCAGCTCTCCGATTTTCCTATCAAAAGTCCCATAATTCTCCTGTAGGGCTGTCGCGCCTTGCCGTAAGGATGGTAAATTGGAACTTACTGTCGTCAAATAGCTTTCCGTTCCACCTATGCTTGCATTGTTAGCTCCTAATAACGAAATAATATCAGAAAGCTGCGGAACATGTGACTCTATCTCGGATGTATCTACTCCGGCATTTTTTAGGCCTTCAATTTGTGTGGATAATGATGAAATAAGTTCCTCCAAGCCGCTGATTGCAGACTCATTTTTTTGCCTCAGACTGTCAATATCCAAGCCGTTTTGAGACATAATATCTTTGTATGCATCAAAATTCACATTATTCTGTAAGGAAGTTATCCCATTTACAAGGTCATTTATACCAGATTTAATTGCCGAAGACGCATCTGTCAATGCACTTAAATTTTCTGTTGCCAGAGATACCCCGCCTAATGCTTCCTGAAGCTTTGAAAGTGCTGCCTTAAAAGATTCTGAACCATTCACCAGCTCCGTCGATTGCTGGTTCAGAATGTTTAATGCCTCTTGCATCTGACCGATTCCGCTATTCAGAGAATGGATTCCTTGGCCCAGCGCATTTACGCCATTTTGTAAATTGGCGGCTCCATCCTGCAGAACGCTTCCTCCATCTTTTAAATCGGCGGCACCTCTGTGAAGCTGCTCGGCTCCATCCTTCAAATCATTCACACCGTTTTTTAGGTCAGACTGTGCGCCATCCTGTAAATCGGAGACGCCGTCATGCAATTCTGCCGCTCCATCGTCTAACTTGCTGATGGCATCCAGCAGTTCCGTAACCTGCCCCATCAATTCTTCGTCATCCACTTCAACATTGAGGTTCAACGGGATTCCATTGATTGACATTCCGTCCATTTCAAATTCAGACACTTCCGCCGTTATTTCAATATCCGCTCCTTTTCCGGGCAAAATTGTGTAGGTAAGCTGCTTATTGCTTCCAACATTTGCAACTGTAGCATCCGGAGCCACAATATTTTTATATTTATCTGTATCGAATGACAGAGAGGCTTGCAAAGCATAATTATCGTAAAAATCACCTTGGTATTTTGTATTCTGCGTAATACAGATTGTTATTTTCATCTCTCCACTTTTACCCGCAATTTCCTCAGCCGGATATTCTTTGCCATCCAAAAAGTAACGCATCCGAATATCCCACGGCATCAGAGTGCTTTCAAGTTTACCCTCATAATACAGCTTTTCGGCAGACAAATTGATATTTATAACGTCACCGGAAAAATCAATCTCGTCGGTTGTTGTCATATTCCGTACATCCAGATATTTTCCATAGTCAACAATTATGCCCTCCGTATTCCCTCCAAAGATATTGACAACATTGATTTCCCTGACAGATCCATCATTGCCCAAGTTTACATAGACAACTTCCTCCTTGTCTGTATTTGCTTCCATAGCAGATGCCGAAACCGGCCAAGCCGATACGAGAAGGGCAGATACAAGAAATACGGATGTGGTCCTTTTTAAGTTAAAGTGATTCATGGTTCATTCCCTCCCTATGAAACAAAAATTTTTTACGTTCATGCTTTTTCTTCGTTCCTGTAATCAGTTTATCAAATAGAAATAGCAGCCCCGGAAGAACCAGCAGCACAATCGCTAAAGAAAAGATTGCCCCACGGCCTACAAAAATACCAAGCTGTGCCAAAAGCTGATTTGTAGAGATATACCCAAGCAGCAATCCAACTACTGTCAGGACACTGCCCGATGTAAGTATAGATACCATAACATCTGAAATCGTCTGTCTCACAGCTTCTTTTTTCGATAAACTCTGTCGGTTCTCTTTATAGCGGTCTGTCATTAAGATTGCATAATCAACGGTCGCACCCAACTGAATCGAACTGATAATCAGGTATGCGATATAGAAAATAGTCTGATCCATAAAATACGGACAGGACAGATTCAGCCAGATTGCCGTTTCTATACTCAATACCAGAATGATGGGTAAAGTAACGGATTTCATTGTCAGAAGAAGGACGATAAAAACAGCAGCAATAGCAGTCAGATTTACTTTCACCATATCTACTGTTACCGTATCCATCAAATCATATGTACTCACTCCTTCCCCGGCGAGATGCCATGTATCTGGATAATAGGATTGTGCAATGTCCCGTATTGTTTCTACAAGTGAAAATGTTTCTTCTCCTTCATAGAAGGCATCCACAGAAAGCACCATCCGGCTGTAATTTTCACTCATTAGCTGGGACAGGGTATCTTCGTCCAAATATTCCAAAGGGATTTCTGCCCCCGCCATATCAACATAGGATATAATGCTTGTAATCTGAGGAAGTTCATGGAGCTCATCCGAAAGTGCTGTTTCTGTGGCAGTATCACCACGGGGAACAAGCAATACATAGGCATCACGTTGTCCGAATACTTTTTCAATAGATTCCATATCCCTGCCAAGCTGTGTTTCCTCATTGAAAATCTTTGATGAACCGTAATAATATTCATTTGCATTTGATGCCAGATACGCCGGAATAACAATAATAGCAAACAAGCACACCATAGGGACTGCCATGCGGCCCGCTGCCGCCCCAAATTTCCTGAAACTGGGCATAAGCGGACGGTGCTTTGATTTATCTAAGAACTTATAAGCAGCTAAAACCAGGGACGGCATAAACAGAAACACTATAATAAGACTTACCGCCACGCCTTTTGCCAGAGCAAGGCCCAAATCCGGCCCAATTTGAAACTGCATTAACACCAGCGCCAAAAAACCTATCACTGTTGTCAATCCACTGGAAAGAATAGACGTTGTGGATTTGCATAAGGCGTCTATCATAGCTTCCTGTACATCCGCCGCCTCTTTCCGACATTCTTCAAAACGGTGAATCAAAAATACAGAATAATCCAGCGAAACTGCAAGCT
>CAOKPU010000028.1 GCA_948470755.1 uncultured Lachnospiraceae bacterium
ATCACAACGGTGTTTCATTTTTGTTCATAATTTATTTACTCATGCGTTTGTCCTGTCCTCCATCCCCCACGATATGTAACAATATTGTTATAAATTCTTAAGATTTTTGTTCATATTTTTCTTCCCTATTCTAGTGACTATCCTTATTTTATATGCTATAATTGCGATTGTGGTCTTTTTATCGCATTGCGGCGGTATGGAATCATACCATTCGAGCGACCCGCCGCAGGCGAAGAATCCTGCTTATAGGATTCTTTATTCTATATCCATTATATGAATACCATTATTGATGAAAGTGAGGATTATCCATGAAACGATTACAAGCGCTTCTTCTTGTAAGTCTGGCATCCACATTTATGCTCTTTGGATGCGGGAAAAAAGAAGAAGTTGATGAGCCTGCAGTTGCACAGGTTATTGAAAAGCAACCGGAACTGGAAGAAACGCCCGAAGAGACAGCTCCTGCCGAAGAGGAAGATGCGGAGGATGAAGCGCCTCCTGCGGAAGGCATGGTAAGAAGCACCTTAACAAATGAATGGATTGACGGCTCTCTGGAAGACGCCCGCCCTATTTCCATTATGGTTCCCAATGATTCCGCCGCCCTGCCCCATTACAACCTTTCCAGGGCAGACATCTTATATGAATGCCCGGTAGAAGGCAATATCACAAGAAGCATGGCTGTTATCAAAGACTGGGAGAACCTTGACCGTATCGGCAATGTAAGAAGCTGCCGCGACTACTTTGTATATTGGGCTTTTGAATGGGATTCCATTTATCTGCATTTTGGAGGCCCCTACTATATAAATGAAATTATTGAACGGAAAGATACAGACCACATTACCGGATGCGCTTATGGCGATAAGAGGACGAACGGTTTATATGAAGATACTTTCTACCGCTCCACCGACAAAAAGGCTCCTCAGAATGCATACGCAAGCGCGGAAGGCATCAACAAAGGAATTAACAAACTGGGGATTTCCAAAACATACAGGGATGGATATTATAACGAAGAGCATTTTAAATTCGCTTCCTCCAAGGAACCGAATACATTAGAAAAGTACAGCGATGCCATCGCTGCAAAAGAGATCGATATGACTCCCGCTTACCCGATCACAAAGACTTCCTTTACCTACAACGAAGGCGACGGCCTATACTATCGCTCCATGTATGGCAAACCGGATGTGGACGCCGCCAACGGCGACCAGCAGCTTGCATTCAAGAATGTGCTGATCCAGTTTACATATCATGAAGTAAGGGATGCAAAGGGATATCTGATCTTCCAGGTTCACGATACGACGAGAGACGGCTATTTCTTCACAAACGGGAAAGGCATCCATGTAACATGGAAGAAGAGCTCGGATTATGAACCTACGAAATTCTATGACGACGACGGCAATGAAATTGAAGTGAATACCGGGAAAACGATGATTTGCATCGTAGAAGACGGCGACTCCTTTAATGTTGACGGAACGGCTTTGAAATCGAAATAAGACTTAAAAACGCTTCTGGCTTTCACTCCAGAAGCGTTTTTTATATCTCACAGGCAATCGCTTAAAAACTCAATAAATTCTTCATATTCATTTAACGTCAATGCTTTTTTCAAGTTATTAGGTTCCGTCAATATCATCGTTAAAGGTTCAAAAATCTCGTTAAAAATATAACGTTCATCCCTGTTAAAACAGAGCAAGATGATCAAAGAAACCGGCATATCGTTCCAATCCGTCGGGGTATCGCACAAATATAAATACATCCCCGTCTTGTTCGCCCGCATACGCATAGAATGCGGGATAGCGAAATTCTGGAACCCGGTCGAAGACATTTCCTCACGCTCCAGCACTTCTTCTTCAAACGCTTCCCCTACATATCCTTTTTGGCGGAATTTTTCACAAAGATAATGGATGGCTTCTTCCCTGTTGCCGAACCCTTCCCCCCGTTCAAAAAAATCCGGCAGGATAATTTGACGCAGATATGCGGTAAACTTCTCCCGTTTTTTGGAAGTACGGATTTCATCAATTTTTTGCCGGATCGCCGTAACATCCGACTCCATCAAAAAAGGCTGCACCTGGACAAAAGGAGTAACCAAAGGGCGGTTGACCGGCACTGTGCAAATGATAAGATCAGGCATGGTAATCTTATCCAAGTCCGCTTCCTCGGTAATCACATTGGCAATCAGCAGCTCCGTATCCAGACGGCTGCTTATCGTTTGCAGCAGACGGTTGCTCATAATGTAATAAGTAGGGCAGTAAATGACCGCCGACAATTTGCTGGCAAGCGCTTTTTGTGTTTCCAGCGTGCTTCCCAGATGAAAAGCGATATAACTAATCTCATCATCGTTAATCGTAATGCCGGTCCACTCTTTGATAATGCTCGAACAGCATACCGCATCATCATAAATAAGCGGGCAAGTAGCTTTCAGCGTATCCCCCATAGGATTTTTACAAAAATGTTCATTCTGCGCCCGGATCAACAGATTTTTTATGTGCAGGGCAAACCGGATCAGGAATTCCGGCTCGTTTAAATTGATATAATAATAGGAACCAATCGCGTTCACCAGTTCATAAACCAGATCAATGCAATCCTTCCCTATAATATCGGCCAGATTATCCATAGTAATGCTGTTGTAGTTCAAAGACGTAGCGCGGGATATCAAAAGCAGGGTCATCTCCTGCACTTCCCCGGCGGAAAACTTCAATTGAAAATGCTCCTCCAATCGCTCCACAATCTTTTGCGACAATTCATACTCATGGGGCAGCAATTCCAATGTTTCCATTGTCTGGTCGTATTCTCCATACCCCGCATTATTCTTAATGCGGTCGGCTGCAATCGCAATATGAAGCACCAGATTGCTTAAAGAATAGTCATTGATAAAATAACGGTATTCGCTTAACGTCTCCAACACAATATTTTTTACAAAAATAACATCAATATCAGGAAAAGCGCTCTGTATTGTCTCCAGATTCACAAAATTTTCGTTGGACTCATGATACAAAAGCTGGCTGAGCAGTTTCCTTTTATTCTTTTCCAACCCTTTGATCTCCAAAATATCCGATGCCATATGGAGCGTAAGGTCAAAGCCCTCCAACTGCTTCCTGATGCGCGGAAGCACCGCATACAAAGTAGAACTGCTGATAAACAGTTCTTCACATAGGTCGTAAAAAGATACCGGGCCATGGCTGATCCTCTTCATAATATAAGCAACCCGCTCCCTGGCCGTCTGCGGGATGCAGGATTTCGCCTCTTTTAATGCTTTTGCGCCGATTTCCGGGTCAATATGATAACCTTTGCGGGAAGAAGAAATAATTCCATGATAGCTGCTGTTCAATTCACTGACATAAGTTTTCACCGTCCGGGCGGATATGCCCAACGCGTTTGCCAGAGAAACAGCGGTCACCCATGTGTTTGCTTCAAATAATTGTTTTAACAATGGTAAATATTTCGTCTGCATCCTTATTTTCCCATCCTACCTATCATTTTTGCGCCAGCAGCCGGACAGCATTATTTGACAGGCTTTTGGCTTCCGAATCTTTATAAATCCTTTTTATGTAAGAGTTCCCCGCTTTCTTTCCTTTTATCTTATTAAATCACTGACATACTTCACCGTGCAAATTATCTTTTGCACCGTACCGGTGAAAAGGACGGTTTGCTTTTTAACGGAAAATCCTTCACACTATAGTTAATAAACGGGACGGCCAGCCCGGGATTGCGCCGCCCGCAAAAAAAAACGTGAGAGTATATATGTAAAGGAGATGGAGAGTATGGCAAATCATAACATTTTATTAGTATGTGGTTCCGGTGCAAGCAGCGGTTTCATGGCTGCAAATATCCGCAAAGCAGCTTCCGCAAGAGGATTGGAATGGAAAGTAACGGCAAGGAGCGAATCTGAAATTTTGAATTATGTAGAAGACATCGACTGCCTGATGGTAGGCCCTCACTTGGAATCCAACCTTGGCGCAATTGAAGAAGACTGCGATGGATATGATATCAAGGTAGCTCTTTTGACAAAAGAAGCCTACTCCAAACTGAACGGGGATCTGGCCGTCGATCAGATTCTTGAAATGTTCGGCGAAAAATAAATTTGTTTAAATAAATATGTTTGTCCTGCAAATATTGCGCCTGCGGCCCAAAGTTTGCAGGATAAAAGAAAGGCATGGTTATTAATATGAATAAACTGATTAGTTGGCTTGAAAACAGCTTTGCCCCTAAGATGAGCAAAGTAAATAACAATATATGGGTAGTTACTTTAAAAGATTCCATTATGCAGACGCTGCCGTTTATTTTCCTCGGCTCCATCTTCTGCTGTCTGGCAATTATTGAGAATTATGTTACGCTGCCATTTTCCTTCTGGACTCCGTTCGGCTGGACGATGAGCAAAATCTCCCTTTTGGTTGCATTCCTGATTCCGTTTAATTACTGCGAAAAGAAGCGTTACAGGAAACAACGCCTTATTGCCGGCCTGACAGGCTTGCTGTTGTTTATGATGGTGGTAACACCGGAATTTATTGCAGACGGCACCGTTGGGTTCGGTCATGATGCTTTAGGGGCAGGGGGTATGTTCGTAGCAATCCTTACCGGTATCGCCACCAGTTTGATTTTCGGCGCTTTCGCTAAATTCTCTTTCTTTAAAGATGATTCCGCTATTCCTGATTTTGTACGTCAATGGTTTGATGCATTGCTTCCGATTGGTTTGACTATCGTGCTTGGCTGGATCATTGTCCTGATCTTAAATGTGGACTTGTACCAGATTATCGTCAGCATTTTCATGCCTCTGCAAAAAGGTTTGAATACATTGCCCGGATTTACATTCTTTATGTTTTTTACCTGCTTTATCTACTCCATGGGTATCTCAAGCTGGGTATTGACTCCTATAGGGGAGCCTGTCAGGCTGGCTTCCATTACCACAAACCTTGGCTTAGTAGCGGCAGGAACAGCTACCGCCTCCAGTATGCTGATTTATACGGAAGGGCTTGTATACTGTACTTATATGTGGGTCGGCGGCATTGGCTGTACGCTTCCTTTGGTTATCATGCTTATGCGTTCCAAATCAAAAGAATTAAGTTCCCTTGGAAAGGCCTGCTTCGTTCCCGGGCTTTTCAATATCAATGAACCCGTTATCTTCGGATGTATTGCATGGAACCCCTACTTAATGGTGCCGATGTGGCTGCAGGGTATTATCATCCCCATACTTACTTATCTCTTTACAAAAGTAATCGCTTTGGCTCCAATCCCACAGGTACAGTTTGAACTTTGGTATGCGCCGTATCCGATCGGTACGATCATGAATATTATGAGCCAGGGCGCCGGCGCATTGATCAGGGCTTTGATTTTCCTTGTAATTTCCGTTGCAGTATCTTCCATCATCTGGTATCCGTTCTTTAAAGCTTATGAAGCAAAGAGGGTGCAGGAAGAACAGGCAAAGATTGCTGAAAGCAAATAAATCATTTTAGAAGCGAGGTGTGACTTTTGAACGAACAAATTGTTGAAAATGCAATGAATATCATTATGCATGCAGGCGATGCACGCGTATTCTGCAAAAAAGCATTGGATCTTCTGGCAGAAGGCAAGCCTGCGGAAGCGGAAGAAGAAATGAAAGGCGCCGATAAGGAGATTGCAGAGGCCCATCATATTCAGACGGACTGCATCCAGGGAGCAATTGGAGGGGAGGAATTTGAATATAATGTCCTTTTTGCCCATGCACAGGATACATTGATGACTATTTACAGCGAAATTGCACTGGCAAAGCAATTGATCAAAATATCCAGCCATTTAGAGGCCCGTATTGACGCACTGGAAAAAAAATAAAAACAGCAAATTTAAGAAGTTGAGAAAGGAGCAAGGTTATTTATATGGAAAACAGAGTACCGAAAGGTTTCCCGGAAGGATTTATGTGGGGCGGCGCTTTTGCGGCAAACCAGATGGAAGGTGCGTATGATATTGATGGAAAAGGCTGGTGTGTGGCCGATATCAATGAATTTGTAAACGATGTACCTATTGACCAGAAATATAATATGGAAGTAACAACCCAATTCGTAAAAGAAGCCATGGCTTCCAAAGACCGCATTTTCCCCAAAAGGCACGGCATTGACTTTTACCATACTTATAAAGAAGATCTGAAACTTTTGGCGGAACTCGGCCTTAAGACCTACCGTACATCGATTAACTGGTCGCGTATCTATCCAAACGGGGATGACGCGGAGCCAAATGAAGCGGGATTAAAATTTTATGATGATTTATTCGATGAGATCCTTGCCCACGGCATGGAACCCATGATTACCATTTCCCATTATGAGATTCCGTTAAATCTCACATTGAAATATAAGGGATGGTATTCCAGGGAAGTCATTGATTTCTTTGAGAAATATTGTAAGACGGTGTTCGACCGTTATGCCGGCAAAGTAAAATATTGGATCATCGTTAATCAGATCAACTTAATCGTGCATGAATCGTTTAACCACCTTGGCGTGGCGGAGGATGTGGTGGATGACGTCCTTTCCGCAAAATATCAGGCAGTGCATAACGAAATGGTTTCCTGTGCAAGGGCAACAAAATATGCGCATGAAAAATATCCGGAAATGCAGATCGGCATGATGCTTTGCGGCGGCCCTTCCTACGCAGCTACCTGCAAGCCTGAAGATGTGCTGGCTACACTGCGACATAATCAGATGGAATACTTCTTCAGCGACGTATTGCTGCGTGGTTATTACCCCGGATACGCATTCCGTTTCTTTGAAGATTTTAACATTAAAGTGGAATTCGGCGAACATGATGAAGAAGATTTGAAAAATACGGCTGATTTCTTCTCGTTCTCTTATTATTATACAAGGATTTGTTCTAAAGAGAGCTTTGAAGACGGCAACAACGTGTCCAGGAACAAAGAGCTTCCGGCCAACCCATGGGGATGGAGCATCGACCCCATCGGCCTGCGCATTCTGCTAAACGAGTTCTACGACCGTTACCAGAAACCCATTTACATTACGGAAAACGGCGTTGGCTACTATGATAAGCTGGAGGAGGACGGGCATATTCATGACCCTTACCGTGTTGATTATTACCGCGCCCATATCGCCCAAATGAAAGAGGCTATAAAAGACGGCGTCGATTTACGCGGTTATTATGCATGGGGGCCTCTCGATATCGTAAGCTGCTCATCTTCGGAAATGAGCAAACGTTATGGCTTTATCTATGTCGATTTGGACGATTACGGGAAAGGAAGCGGAAAACGTATTAAGAAGGACAGTTTTGCCTGGTATCAGAAGGTAATTGCAACCAACGGTGAGGATTTGGATTAATGAAAAGGAAGTACTTTTTCTTTGACATTGACGGGACCCTGATCCCCGAAACAGGGGGTCAGGAGATTCCTCCAAAGGTTAGGGAAGCTTTGGAAGAGGTACAGAGAAAAGGTCATTTTTGCGCTATTGCCACCGGAAGAGGGCATTGCGAAGCAGAACATATCAGGACGTCTCTTGGCTTTGCCAATATGGTATGCGACGGCGGCAACGGGATCGTCCTGGATCATAAGTTAGTATCATTGGAACCCCTTCCTTATGGATTATGCCGGCAGCTCATTGCGGAATGCGAAGAACGCGGCTATCTATGGGGAATATCCCCGGAAGATGAATGCTATTGCATCACTCCATATAAAGATTTCCCCGGATTATCCTATTTGGATTTATACGTAAGAGAAGGGACGAAATTCGATGATTACTCTCAAGCCATGAAATTGTTCATTCTATGCCCGCCCGGCCATGAAAATGAGATGCCCACTCTTGGGAAGCTGGCATGGTGCCGTTACTGGGACTGTCCCCATATTTTTGTAGAGCCGGCGGACAAAGCCAAAGGTATTCGCTATATCGTGAATCATCTTCATGCATCTTATGAAGACGTGGTGGTCTTCGGTGATGGAAAGAACGATTTTTCCATGTTTACGGACGAGTGGTTCTGCATCGCTATGGGCAATGCTCTGCCCGAATTAAAAGCGAAAGCGGATTATGTCACATTATCCGCTTCACAGGACGGCGTTGCACATGCGTTAAAGCATTTTGGCTGGATATAACTCCGGCGGCATCTGTTTTGACTCTACAGTATATATTCCCAGTCTCATGAAAGAAATGGAGTTGAATGGAACATGAAAAGTTTTGAATATGTAATCAAGGATTCCTTGGGGATCCATGCAAGGCCAGCGGGAATGCTGGTAAAAGAAGCAAAAAAATACGAAAGCAAAATAACCATCGCCAAAGATGGAAAAGAAATTGATGCGACAAAATTAATGGCCCTGATGGCTCTTGCCGTAAAATGCGGCAACAATGTAACAATAACCTGCGACGGTGCGGACGAAGAAACCGCCTGCGCCAAGCTGCAACAGTTTTTTGAAGAGAATTTATAGCGCTAAAAAAGACGGCATTCCCTTTGTAATCGGCAATGCCGCCTTTTTTATATCATAGGAAATTGCTCTGCAATTTTCTATGATACAAAAACCCTCCGGGAGGATGCGCACTGCGCGCAAGAGGAAAATGGCCGCTGCCGCAGCCGCGCTCCGGCGCGAGTGTGCGTCAGGACGCACACTTTTTTATTCCTATTTTTATTTCCCGCCCCCAATGCCAAGCCTGTTAATCGCCGAGAAAATAGCTCTTACGGAAGCCCTTGTAATATTGGAACTTACGCCTACGCCATAAGTTACGCTTCCGTTGTCCACATCCAGCAAGTGGATATAAGCTGCCGCCTGGGAATTGGAGCCGCTCTGAAGGGCGTGTTCTTCATAATCCAGAATCTTCATTTCTTCTCCGATGACTTCCTGAAGCCCCCGTTTTACTGCATCAATCGGCCCATTCCCTACCGCTTCAAACGTTTTTTCCATGCCATGATCCGTATAAATGACTGTTACGCGGGTATCAAATTCGGAAGTCGTCTCGTCGCTCAGATCATCTACTCGCAGCCTTCTAAAGTGTATCGGTTCTTTACGATCCAGATATTCTTCCCTGAACTGCTGCATAATCTCATCCGGGGATACTTCACCCTGTTTTTCCGATATTCTTTGAATCACATTTGCAAACTCCTTATGCATCCCTTTCGGAAGCTTAAATCCAAAGTAAGTATCCATCACAAAGGCTACGCCGCCTTTTCCGGACTGGGAATTGATCCTGACGATCGGTTCGTATTCCCTTCCGATATCGGCAGGATCTATAGGAAGATACGGCACCTGCCATATTTCGCTTTTTCTTTCTTTCATCGCTTTTATGCCTTTATTGATCGCATCTTGATGGGAGCCGGAAAACGCGGTAAATACCAGCTTGCCTGCATACGGGTGCCTGGGATGGATCGGGATTTTACAGCATCTCTCATATATTTCAATAATATCATTGATTTTTTCTATATTTAATTCCGGATTGATCCCCTGAGAAAACATATTATAGGCAACATTCAGGATATCCACATTCCCGGTTCTCTCACCATTGCCAAAAAGCGTTCCTTCCACCCTTTGCGCCCCTGCCAGGATCGAAAGTTCTGCACTTGCAACCCCCGTTCCCCTGTCATTATGGGGATGGACACTTAAAATAATGCTTTCCCTGTCCTTAAAATGCTTATTCATCCATTCGATCTGATCCGCATATACATTCGGAGTTGTCATTTCCACAGTGGACGGCAGATTTATAATGATTGGGTTTTCTTTCGTCGCCCCCCAGGTTTCCTGGACTGCGGTACATATCTCCAATGCAAAATCCAATTCCGTTCCCGTGAAGCTTTCCGGGGAGTATTCCAATATAATCTTTCCCGGGAATTTTTCCGCCCTTTCCTTTACCCATTTTGTGCCTTGTACGGCGATATCAATAATTTCCTTCTTATCCATGCCAAACACCACATCCCTTTGAAGGGTCGATGTAGAATTATAAATATGCACGATCGCCTGGCTGCAGCCTTCGATGGACTCAAAAGTCCTCTCTATTTGTTCTTCGCGGCACTGGGTCAGCACTTGAACCCATACGTCATCAGGTATCATCTTCCTGTCCACGAGCTGGCGCAGGAAATCATACTCAATCTGGCTGGCTGCAGGAAATCCGATCTCAATTTCCCTGAATCCCAGCTTGATCAAATACTGGAACATCTCAATTTTTTCACTTACTACCATAGGGTCGATCAAGGCCTGATTCCCATCACGCAAATCTACGCTGCACCATATGGGGGCTTTTTCCACTTCCCTGCCCGGCCATTCCCGTTCCGGATAAATCACTACCGGATTTCTCCGGTATCTTCCATAATTCAGCATGTTTCATTCCTCCATTTTTGTTTGATAAGGTATTTATGATAATCGAGTAGGGGAAAGGCCTTTCTCCTACTCGCGCGCCGGCCACCCGCCGGCTTGCCGACATTTTCCTTGAGACGCCCATATGCATATAAAAGCCGGCTCAAAGAGCCGGCTTGTTTTGATTCCTGTTGCTTTATCCACAATTAACGATCACTCCCCAAGGCCGCTTTCAATTGCATGAATCAGAGCCTTTAACGCCTCTTCTTCATCCTCGCCCTCACAGACAAACTCAACTTCATCACCACATTTTACGCACGCGCCAAGCACGCTTAGCACGCTTTTCGCATTTGCCGTATTCTCCCTGAATGTAAATGTAATTAATGATTTAAACTGCATCGCTTCTTTGCATAGAATGCCTGCCGGTCTTAGATGTAGCCCAGTGGGGTTTTTAATAGTTACCTTTTGGCTTACCATACCCTCTTCTCCTTCACTTCATATGCTTTTGTTAATATCTTCTTACTAACTGCCCATCAGCCCTTCACTTAGAATGCCTGAATATGTGATAACTGCATATGTCCTACTTATTACTATACCATCTTTTTCTTCACTTGTGAAGCCTTCTTCTTAAAGTTAAAGCAATATATCTTTGGCTACTATAGCATAATATTCTGAATCAGCTCCGCAAGTTTTTTTGCTTCCGCATCAATCTGTTTTTTGTCTTTTCCCTCAATCATCACGCGCACTTTCGGTTCCGTTCCCGATGGACGGATCAGCACCCGCCCTTCGCCGGCAAATTTCTTATCCAGTGTTGCAATAGCCTCTGCAATTTCCGGGTATTCCATATAATGCTCTTTTTTATGGTTCGGCACCTTCGCATTAACAAGGGCCTGAGGCATCACTTCCATAATTTTGGAAAGTTCGGATAACGGCTGTTTCGTCTCTACCATAACCTGAAGAAGATGAAGCGCGCTAAGCAGGCCGTCCCCGGTAGTATTTTCATCCAGGAAAATAATATGTCCCGACTGCTCCCCGCCCAGGCTCGCGCCGATTTCCTTCATCCTTTCCAGCACATATCGGTCGCCGACCTTCGTCTGCTCAATCCGGATCCCGTTCTTTTCCCCCATCAGGAAGAAACCCAAATTGCTCATCACGGTAGCGATAATTCTGTTGCCTTTCAGTTTGCCTTGTGTCTTCATATGATTGCCCACGATTGCCAGCACCTGATCCCCGTCAATGATATTCCCTAATTCATCCACCGCCAGCAGCCTATCCGCATCACCGTCAAATGCAAGCCCTATATCAGCCTTTTCATACACTACTCTGGCTTGAAGCTCCTCCATATGGGTAGATCCACAATTCGCATTAATATTCGTTCCATCCGGATTATTGTGGATAGCCACAATTTCCCCTCCCAGCTCTTTAAGAGCCTCAACCGATGTATAATAAGAAGCCCCTTCCGCACAATCCACTACTATTTTTAACCCGCGCAGATCTACATTAACGGCCTTTATCGAATGGTTGATATATTCTTCTCTCGCATCCGTACGGTATTTTATCTTCCCCACACTGGCTCCTGTAGGAAACTTCACATCTTTCATCCCATTTTTAATCAGTTCCTCGATTTCATCTTCCAATTCATCCGGCAGTTTATATCCATCACCGTCGAAAAACTTAATCCCGTTAAATTCCACCGGGTTATGTGAAGCGGAAACTACCACGCCCGCATCCACTTTATACTTTCTTGTCAAATAGGCGATAGCCGGCGTCGGAAGGACTCCTACATATACACAATTCGCCCCTACTGCACAAGCCCCTGCCATCAGCGCGTTCGCAAGCATATCGCTGGATATACGCGTATCACACCCTACCATGATCGTAGGTTTATGCTCTTTTTCTTTTGTCAGCACATATGCCCCTGCCTGCCCGAGCTGCATGGCAAGCACAGGCGTCAGTTCTTCGTTTGCAACCCCTCTTACCCCGTCAGTGCCAAATAATCTGCCCATACACATCCTCCATTCCTGTTTTATTCCTTTTCCCTTATATTAAGCCTAACTGTTACATTTTCTCTTAAGCTTATCGTTTCCGGCAGATTAAAGGATAAATTTACATCATAATATCCTTCTCCCAATTCTTCTATAATGCCGGCTTCCAGCAGGCGGTTGATGTCTACTACCCCCCTGACCTGATTTGCATCCAGAGCATTGATTTCCTCTGCCAGGCCTCTGATCTGTACCGGGAATTCTTCTTCATAAGTGGACACCACTCCTTCATACTGTTCCGGAAGATTCTCTATCACGATATTCTCTTCCGAAAGCATAATCGTCCTGACCACTTCCTGTTCCACATATGCAGTAACCGAAACATTACCGTCAAAGTCTGCATTGCCCAATTCTACATTACCCGGAAGGTAAGGACGGATATCTACTACCGTCGTTACATTCCCGACGGCCCCTGTCAGGTCGATTGCCGTATCCGGGACGTCAATGGACGACAGATTCCGCAATACACTCCCTTTCCCTGCCAACACAATACTGCCCGGCTCGCTGCTTATGACGCCGGTTGCCCTATAGCCGTCCGCAGGCGTTCCCGATGCCGTAAATTGCACCGGCACTGCTTTGGTTGCCAGGATTTCCACATTGACGCCTACCGTATTAATATTTAATGTCAGCCCGTCTTTAGGCACTTCTTCCCCTTTGGAATCATACAGTTTGATTTCTGCATTCGTGCCAATATCACCTGTAAATCCTGCGATCCCAACACTAACTTCCGCCGTTTCAATCATAGATACCAGCGAATCCGGCCCGGATACTCTTACCAGGTTCTGATCAGTAGTTACATTCCCAACAATATAGCCATCCTGCAAAGTCCCGTATGTCCCGGCCTTTAGCGGTATCGAAATGCTCTTCCTGTCTTCCACCTTGATTTTTACTACATCCGAGCTGGCCCGTATGCTGTCCAGGCTGTCATTATATTGAGCCGTTGACAATTCGATGGGGATTGTATTATCTTCTGTCAGTTTATTCATGTCTGCAATAGCGATCAAGTCTTTTTCATCTAAATTGCTCATTACCCTTTTCGGCCCCGTAATCGACACCCATCCGATAATATTGGAATTATCCAATATCTCATACATTTTCCCCTGGCTGATAAGAACTTCATCATTGATGATGGTTACCGGGACATTCGTACTCCTACGGGTAGTGGCAGGATTATTTATATTCGTTACGATGAGCCATAAAAGGGCGGCAAAAAGAACAGAACCTATCTTAAGCCCTAGGTTGTCAGTCAGTTTCTTTTTCATTCTTTTCCCTTCCCTTCCAAAGCTTACGGCGCTTTTCTTCTTCCGGTTTCCCCTGGATTTCACGCAGCCTTTCCTTTAACGCATCCCCATTCAGGTTCCTTTCCAGATCCCCTTCGTAAGCAATGCTGATCCTTCCCGTTTCCTCGGATACAATCACTGTCATAGAATCAGTCACTTCGGAAATACCTACTCCCGCCCTGTGTCTTGTCCCCAGTTCTTTACTTAGAAGCATATTATCGGATAAAGGAAGATAACAGGTTGCGGAAGTCACCCTGTTCCCGCGTATAATCACCGCACCGTCGTGCAACGGCGTATTATGTTCAAATATATTGATCAAAAGCTGGCTGGAAACGATGCCGTCAATATCAATCCCCGTTCTTTCGTATTCCACTAACGGCTGAGATTTCTCAATAACAATCAAAGCGCCCGTTTTTACTTTCCCCATTTCCACGCACGCCTTCGCTATCTCGTTAATTGTACGGTCAGAAAAAAGGCCGGTATTGGATTTCCCTGAATCAAACGGTAAAATAGAAGCTATCAGATTCTTCCTGCCGAGTTCTTCCATCGCCTTCCTAAGTTCCGGCTGCAAGATCACAATAATTACCGTAGATGCTATACCGACCAGGTTTTGAGCAATCCATAGAATTGTATCCATGCTAAAAATTGCTGCTATCAGCCAAAATATGGCGATTACAACAATTCCCTTTAGCAACGACCATGCCTTTGTATTTTTCACCCATAACAGAATATTGTACATCAGAAATGAGAGAATGATTATCTCTACAATATCCGTCCAGCTAACATCCGGCATATGCCTAAAGTATGTGTCCATAAATTCTTGAATCTGCTGCATTTTAACTCATTCCAGTCTTAATTATTAATCACTTAATTTAGAATTGCCTGCTCTTTTCCCTTCCATGCTTTTCTGGGAAGGGCGTGCTTTCTTTTGTTGGTTGATCTTCTTTACCTTGCGTTCCGGCGTTGCTACCGTAACCTTCGGCACCGCCTTCACATAATAATAATATTCATCGTCCTCAAACTGGACTTTCTCCGTCCTGCTGTAATCCACATTAAAAGCAAAAAACTGTATCACGGCCGCTATACATGCGGCTGCTATACTGCCAAGTATGACCCCTCCGATAGCCACATTCGTATCAAACATTAAATCGCCTACAACAAGCAGCATGATGTTTATCAAGGAACCTGCTATCGTGGCAATCGTCCACGAATGATCGATGGGAAGCCTCCTGACCAGATATACGAGGATCAGCGTAACCGCAAACGCCGCGGCCGTTACCGCCATCGTCCGATTATCCATCATACCATCAATGATAAACCTGAATTTGGCAGTAATCTCTTCCGCTTCCATGGAAACCAATGTAGTCGTGCTTTCATTCACATATGCCAACAGATAGTATGCCACCGTCCCGCAAGCTACCGATACCGCAGAAGCGGGAGTCCCCAACAGCCCCATGGCAATAGGGATTACATATGGTATATGCATCCAAAAACAAATTGGCGTCAATATGACTACCACCGTATCCCTTGGGGAAAAACGGAAGTAGAGCAAAAACATAAGCAGAAACGCCGCCAGCACAACAACAGCGCACTCCAAAGACAAAGCATATACATGCAGAAGCACAAATGCCGCCGCAACGATAATGGTAAAATTCATCGGCATAAAAGAACACATTAATGCTGCCACTAACACTATCTCTATCTTATCAATCTTTTCCATAAACCCGAGCTTATAATTAATCAGCATAAGGCTTATGAATGCAAGTATAAACTTCCACAGGGGCATAAGGTATACGTCATACTTCCCATAGAATTTTTTTAAATATTGTTTTGCAACAAGTAATGATGTCATAGTAATTTCCTTTCAGGGCTTTATCAGCCCTGTTTTATGTTTTATCATACATGCTGGCAAGCCTGCGCAAATTATTCATGTACAGCTTGACGCCGTTCTTTGCTTTGGCGTACCGATAGCAATATACCGCATAAGAGATTATGGAATATATTCCTATTGCAAGTAAATATTTCATTAAAACGGACTTGCCAAATTCCATCAAATCCATTTTATAAATATCCATCATGAAAATTTCAAAATCGTAAAAAATGTACATCCCAAATACGACTGCAAATGCAATCGTCCCACAGACAAAAGATTTCAATATTTGCAGCCAGACATAATCACCCCTGAAATAATTCATAATGGAATCATTCTTTTTTCCTTCGTTTTCCTCATAAGAGGCCATCTTCGTCATCAAGATGATTCTTTCCTGATTCAGCATAGTCTCTCTCCTATCGGTCAAGGAAATGCATCTTGGGGTTATCCTTTGTATCTTTCGGCTTTTGTGCCACCGTCACAGCCGGCTTCTTATATGCGCTCTGTAGATTCTGGGTCATGCTCATCTTGCATTTATCACAGAAACGTCCGCTGCGGATCGGTGCGCCGCAGGATTCGCAGTTTAAACCAATCTGAGAATCCGAAGAAAATTCGAGACGCTCTTCCCTCAGCCACTGTTTGATCTGCTGAGTGGAAACATCGCATTCATCCGCCACTTCACGGATGCCGCATCCTGGATGATCATAGACGTATTTTTTCACTTCCTGGAATTTCTCTTCCAAGCTGTCTTTACATTCCGGGCATACTACAGGCCCCATCACATAATTAAACATTTTTCCGCATTTCTTACAATTCCGTACATCCATATATAAGTCCTCCACTTCATTGTCCCCGGCCAATTGCCAGCACTGCAAAGTATATATTTTTTATCCCTGCCGCCTGCAAGGTAGCCGCCATAGCGTCAATCGTACTTCCGGTTGTATAAATATCATCAATAATTACAATCGTATTTAATTTTACATCATTTCTATGGATTTTAAAAGCCCTTTTCAAATTATTTTGTCTTTGAATATCATCCAAATCCTTCTGCGGAGCTGTTTTTTTCCATCTTTTCACTATATTGCTATATACCGGTACGCCAGTCCGTGCCGAGACTTCCCATGCAAGAAGTTCTGCCTGATTGTATCCCCGCTGCCGTTTTCTGGAAGGATGGACCGGTACCGGCATCAAGGCCTCAGGTTTCCACTGTATAAACTTTTCTTCCAACTTTTTTGCCATGCATCTTCCAAAGAAGACGGCATATTCCTGCCTTCCTTTATATTTAAACCGATATATGGCAGGCGCTACGCTTTTATATTCAAACGCCGCCATCCCACATTGGTATACATGCTTTTTTCTGCTGCAGTCATGGCAATATTCTTCTTCCTCCGTTACAGGTTTCCCGCATTTCATACATGCCGGCCCCCGGATCAGCTTTACTTTTTCCATACAAGGCTGACAAATATCCCCCCGGCCAAATCCCACAATGCCGTCGCACACCGGGCATCTTCCGGGAAACAAAAGATCCAGGGCCGCTTTTTTTAATTCATAATTTCTTTTCATTTTCCTCCGTAATGTTTCTCCGGGCAAGAGTCCATTACATGGCCTGATCCATAGCCGCCATATCTCTTATCCTGTCACATAGACTTGTATACCGCCGGTTCTGGTACTGATTGGCAATCATATCCCCTACCATCTGCCTGCTTCCCAATATCGTCACGCAGTATTTTGCACGGGTAACCCCTGTATACAGCAGATTCCGTGTAAACAGCAATTTCGGCCCGGAAAGCAAAGGCATAATGACTGCGGGATATTCACTGCCTTGGGATTTATGGATCGTGATGGCATAAGCCAGTTCGATTTCGTCCAGTTGATGGAATGGATATGTGACACTCCTTTGTTCATCATATTCCACTACCAGCTCCTGTGAAAAATGGTTGATTTCCCGCACGATCCCCATATCGCCATTAAACACTCCCAGCCCTTTGTCCACGGGAACGCCGTATTTGCTTATCACTTCCCATTCAATCTGATAATTATTTTTCACCTGCATCACCTTATCCCCTACACGGAATATGCCTTTCCCATAGGAATATTCTTCTTTAGAGGCATCCGGAGGGTTTAAATACTGCTGCAGAATCCCGTTTAAAGTTTCCGCCCCCAGATTCCCTTTCCGCATCGGGGTTAATACCTGGATATCACTGCTTCCCGATTTAACATAAGGCGGCAGTTTTTCCCGGATAAGCTGGATCATATGCTTATAAATCACATTTACATCATTTCTTTCCAAAAAAAAGAAATCCTTGCTTTTATTATCCAGCGCAAGTCCTTTCCCTTCATTAATTCTGTGGGCGTTCACTACAATATCGCTTTCTTCAGCCTGCCGGAAAATCTTCTGCAGCATCACCTGCGGAAAGCATCCACTGTCTATCAGATCCCTTAATACCTGCCCGGGGCCTACCGATGGCAGTTGATCCATGTCCCCTGCCATAATCAGCCTTGTTCCTGGGACTATCGCCTTTAGCAAGGCCTGGAACAAATGAATATCCACCATGGACATCTCATCAATAATAATAACGTCCGCCTCCAATGGGTTATCTTCATTTTTTTCAAATTTGGCCGCTCGTTTTTCTTCTATAGAAGCGCCGTTCAATTCCAAAAGGCGGTGGATAGTTTTTGCTTCATAGCCGGTGGCCTCCGTCATCCTTTTTGCAGCCCTCCCTGTAGGGGCCGCCAGAAAAATATCCATCCCTTCTTCCGAAAAATAACGGATTATCGTATTAATCGTTGTGGTTTTTCCGGTTCCCGGCCCTCCAGTCAAAATCAAAATGCCATTTTTTATACTTTCTACCACCGCATTTTTCTGCAATTCGTCCAGTTTAATCCCCTGTACTTCTTCTAACGTCCTGATACGCGATTGTACTTCCTCGGATGAAGGCCATCCATTTTCCTTAGATAAAAAAAGATTTAAATCATGCAGCATTTTCGCGCAATTTAATTCTTCATAATAATATGACGCCGCATAAATCCTCTTTTCGTCAGCCAGCCTGACAACAATCTTCTTATCCATTGCCAAATTGGCAATCTGAGGCCCCACTGCCTTCTCATCCAATTCCAAAAGCAACGTACACCTTTCTAACAATATGTTTTCCGGCAGATAGATATGCCCTTCTGCGGAAGCTTGCAGCAATATATATAAAATCCCGCTTCTGATACGGTAATCGGAATCCGTATGGATCCCCGCTTTGCGGGCAATCTCATCGGCGATCTTAAAACCTACCCCTCCTATATCCTCCGCCAGCCGATACGGGTTCTCCTTCATCACCCCGTAAATCCCCGAACCATAAGTATCGTATATCTTAATGGCCAAAGCCCCCGATATGCCATATTTTTGAAGAAACACCATCGCGCTGCGGATATCCTTTTTCTCTTCCACCTGAGCTGCAATTTCCTGCGCCATCCTTTCGCTGATCCCCTTTATTTCCGCTAAACGCTCCGGTTCTTCTTCCATCACCCGGAAAGTATCTTTTCCAAATTTTTTTATAATTCTTGCTGCCAACGCAGCCCCCACCCCTTTAATGGCCCCGGAACCCAGATACCGTTCCATTCCGGTTTCATCGTCCGGCTCCGTCATACGGTAGCTTTCCACCTTTAACTGTGTACCATATATGGGGTGTTCGATATAGTTGCCCGTTAGCTCCACTGTTTCCCCCTGGTCGATCATGCGGAAACTACCCACGCATACAATCTCCTCTTCCCCGCTTACCAGGTTCATAACCGTATAACCATTATCCCCGTTACGGTAAATGATATGCTCTACATAACCTTTTACCTGCTCCATTTATAATACCTTCCCAAAAGCCTATAGCGATTTCCTATATGGATTCGGGTGTCAAAAGGCCCATCCGGCGGCCCCGTCTGGCAGATTGCACACTAGATTTGTGCAAACGGCTTTTGCACGATGGAGAGGAGACTCTAAAATCGTGGAAGCCTCTGCTGAACACGATTTTTGCTTTCCGAGGCTCATCGGAATGTCCCGTGCAACAGAGTGCGCACAAATCTTTTGTGCAATCTGCCAGACGGGGCCGCCAGATGGGCCTTTTGACACCCGAATCCTATATGACAAAAAGGCTGCTTTAACAAGCAGCCTTATCCATACTACAGATTATAATTTCTTTTCATCTGCTCATAAAGCATCTGAGCCAGCCCTAACCCTTCCCTTTCCGTCGAAGTACTGGCCAGTTCCTGCAATGCATTATCTTTAAAAAAGTCAACCAGCGTGTCATTGGGATTAGAGTCTTCATCCTTAAATACGTCAACTGTTTTCTGCATTTCTTTAAAAACCTGTTCTACAAAGTAGGCTTCAAACTCTTTACAGACCGCCAACAATTCATCTTCCGAAGACTGTGTATAGTCCTTTTTCCTGATCTGTCCGTCCAACTTAGAAGCCCCCGCCTGTGAGGATATATAATTCGTATATGCCAAAGAAGCGTTACTGCCTATTTCCATCATGATTCCTCCCTGTACAATGCACTTAACATAATACATTTTATCATTTATGATTTATTTTTTATGATTTATCGTTTCAGGTTGTTCGCTAATTGAAGCATCTCATCCGTGGTGGTAATCGCTTTTGAATTCATTTCATATGCGCGCTGCGCCACAATCAAATTAACCATTTCATCGGCTACTTTTACATTAGATCCTTCCAGATACCCTTGTATCAGCTTGCTCCTTCTTACATCCGGATTCGTTGCCTCGTTAATGACAGCCCCGCTGGCCGCAGTCACCGCATACATAGTATCCCCTACCCTTTGCAGCCCTGCCGGATTCCTGAACTGGAAAGCGCCGATCGTCATGCCGAGCGACTGCGGATTGTTATTTTCATCAGGATACATCAACGTCCCGTCTGCGCTGATCGTTATTTTATTCGTGATCAGATTGCCGCCCAATGTGATATTCTGCCCTGTCGTGCTTATAACCGGA
Organism: uncultured Lachnospiraceae bacterium; assembly: GCA_948470755.1. GTDB lineage: Bacteria > Bacillota > Clostridia > Lachnospirales > Lachnospiraceae > Kineothrix. The sequence goes on from CAOKPU010000028.1 coordinate 20,410, forward strand.
AGGCCGTCCGATGTCGTCAGCATAATACGGTTCCCTTCGCCCATTGCCCATGTAAAGTCGCCGTTTCTTGTATAATTAATTTCGCCATTAGCATTACGGACAGCAAAAAAGCCATCTCCTTCAATAGCAAACGCTGTACCGCTGTCGGAGGCCAGCAGGCTTCCCTGAGTAAACATCTGGTTGATCGAGGCGGTCCGTACGCCTAAGCCCACTTGGGAAGTTACCGGTTTGGGGTCTCCGTTTGCCGTAGTCGTTGCCGTCTGCAGCGTCTGATACAGCAAAGACTTAAACTGCGCATTCTGTGATTTATAGCCGGCAGAGTTTACATTCGCCAGATTATTTGCGATCGTATCCACATTCGTCTGCTGCGCATTCATCCCGGTTGCAGCAGTCCATAAACTTCTAACCATAATTTAACCCTCCTATAACTTTCCTATCTGAGTGACAGCCGTTTCCAGCGTCTGATCATAAGTCTGAATCACCTTTTGGTTTGTTTCATATGCCCTTGATATATTAATCATATTCACCATCTCGGTAACTACAGAAATATTTGAGGTCTCCAGATAACCTTGGTATACCTTCGCTTCCGCTTCCGTAAAAGTAGCCCCCTGTACCGGACGGTAATAGTTCTCTCCAAACTTTTCCAAATAATTATAATCGTTAAAATCCCTGATACGTATCTGGGCAACCGGGGCGTTGTCGTCCCCTTGCATAATATTGCCGCTTGTATCTACCCTGAAATCCAAAAGAGGATCCAGCCGGATACGGCCTCCATTTGTGTTCAACACATAATCACCGTCATGAGTCACCAGATAACCGGTAGGGTTAATCATAAAACTCCCGTCTCTTGTATATTTGAGCGAAGACTCATCATTCCTGTCCGTATAAGATACTGCAAAAAAGCCCGGGCCGGATAACGCTAAATCGAACTCATTCTCCGTCCCCTTTATCGGCCCCTGGGAGTAATCGGTATACCCTTCCCCTATCTTTACTCCTGGGTTGTTAATGCCAATCGGCCTTGTCGTCCTTGCCGCTTCCGATGTGTCTTTTAATTTATACGCCATCACATCGCTGAAGGCCTGGCTGGTAGCCCCTTCTTTTTTATAACCATTTGTATTGGCATTCGCCAAGTTATTTGTAACAACATCCATCCGGTGCTGCTCATTCAACATACCGGTATACGCGGTATATAGCCCTTTCAGCATTTTGTTCCTCCTCTTTTTATGCTCCCCTGCTTATTAGTTACTCTTCCCTGTATCCTGCCAGGAATTCCACATATTTTCCGGTGCCGATCGCCACTGCAGTCATTGGGTCTTCTGCCGTCATCGTATTGATCCCTGTCTTGGACTCAATCAAATCCTCCAATCCCCTCAGCATACTTCCGCCTCCGGTAAGGACGATCCCTCTGTCCGCAATATCCGCCGCTAATTCCGGCGGGGTCTTCTCCAGCACGCTATGGATGGTTTCCACAATCTGGGCCGTCGTTTCCCTAAGGGCTTCCTCCGTTTCCTCAGACGAAACTTTAACCGTTCTCGGAAGGCCTGTCACAAGATTACGCCCCCTGACATCCATGTAATCCACTTCGCTGCGTTTGAATGCTGAACCTATTTTTATTTTCAAATCCTCCGCCGTCCTCTCGCCGATCAGCAGATTATGTTTTTTCCTCATATAACGGATGATCGCTTCATCGAAATCATCCCCTGCAATTTTAATGGATGCGCTGACTACGGTCCCCCCCAGCGAAATCACCGCAATATCCGAAGTCCCTCCCCCGATATCAACGATCATATTCCCGCACGGCTTATAAATATCAATGCCTGCGCCTATTGCTGCCGCGATGGGTTCTTCTATAATGAAAACATCCCTGGCCCCTGCCTGTTCCGTAGCATCCTGCACTGCTTTCCTTTCCACCTCTGTTACGCCGCTCGGCACACATACAGCAATGCGTGGTTTGCGGAATGTCTTTTTCCCAATCGCTTTCTGGATAAAATACTTCATCATTTTCTCAGTTACTTTATAATCGGAAATAACCCCTTGGCGCAGTGGCCGGATTGCCACAATATTCCCCGGCGTCCTTCCCAGCATCAGCCTGGCGTCCTCGCCGATCGCCTTGATTTTGTCCGTATCCCTGTCAAAAGCAACTACGGAAGGTTCTTTTAATACGACCCCTTTTCCTCTTATATATACTAAAATGCTAGCTGTGCCTAAGTCGATCCCGATATCTGTGTACTGCATGGTAAGCCCCTTTCTTTCTTGGTCTGTATTTTCACTGCATATCTATTTTAATATTTTCCAATTGTCAATAAACTAAACATACAAAACCATTATAACCCAAAGAAAGAGTTTTTCAAAGAGATTTCTTTATTTTTTTTAAAAGATTAATATTTGGCCTTTTTCCCTCCTCTGCCGGAAAAACGAAATCCGTTTCATTAAAAACAGAACGATTATCTTAAACGAAACGGTACGGCAAATAAGAGCAGATCCTTCTGCCCTATCCGCCGCATCCATGCACTTTAAAATTTATCTTGTTTTCCATTATGCAGTACGATAATTACATCGGCCTTTTTCGTAAGAAACTTTAGGGGGATTGGATATTTTCCTCATTTTTACAGACGGGCGCGTTCCAGCATTTTCTTTACGTAGATCCCCGTATACGAATCCTTATTCCCGGCAACTTCCTCAGGCGTGCCGCTTGCGATGACCGTCCCCCCTTTATCCCCTCCTTCCGGGCCGATATCAATAATGTAATCCGCTGTTTTGATTACGTCCAGATTGTGTTCAATCACCACTACCGTATTGCCGCCGTCCGCCAGCCTCTGCAGGATTTCCGTCAATTTATGCACATCCGCAAAATGCAGCCCCGTAGTGGGTTCATCCAGGATATATATCGTTTTCCCGGTGCTTCTTTTGCTCAGTTCCGTAGCCAGCTTTATTCTCTGGGCCTCGCCGCCGGACAAAGTGGTGGAAGGCTGTCCTAATTTAATATAAGATAAGCCCACATCGTTCAATGTTTCTATTTTACGACGGATAGACGGCACGTTTTCAAAAAATCCGACGGCTTCTTCTACCGTCATATCCAACACATCATAAATACTTTTCCCTTTATATTTCACATCCAAAGTTTCCCTATTATACCGTTTTCCCGCACACACTTCACAAGGCACATATACATCGGGCAGGAAATGCATCTCTATTTTAATGATCCCATCGCCGCTGCAGGCTTCACATCTTCCGCCCTTTACATTGAAGCTAAAACGTCCCTTTTTATAGCCTTTTGCTTTAGCGTCCGCAGTGGAAGCAAACAAATCCCTGATCTGGTCAAACACTCCTGTATATGTGGCCGGATTGGAGCGCGGCGTCCTCCCGATCGGCGACTGGTCAATATTGATCACCTTATCAAGCTGTTCAATCCCCTTTATTCCCGCATGTTTACCAGGGATTGTCCTCGCACGGTTCAAATCCCGCGCCAAATGTTTGTATAAAATTTCATTTACCAGGGAACTCTTTCCCGAACCGGATACGCCCGTGACGCAGGTAAGTACGCCCAATGGAAAATCCACGTTAATATTCTTTAAATTGTTTTCCGCCGCTTTTAATACGGTTAGTTTCCCGACAGGCTTACGCCGCTTTTCAGGAACCGGGATCTGCATCCTCCCGCTGAGGTATTGACCGGTTATGGACTCCGGCACGTTCATGATTTCCTCCGCCGTTCCGGCCGCCACTACCTCCCCGCCGTGGGAACCGGCCCCAGGGCCGATATCCACAATATAATCGGCCGCAAGCATTGTATCTTCATCGTGTTCCACCACCAGCAGGGTATTCCCCATATCCTTTAGATTCTCCAATGTATTCAGCAATTTATCATTATCCCTCTGATGCAGGCCGATACTGGGTTCATCCAAAATATAGCACACGCCCACCAGCCCGGAACCGATCTGGGTAGCCAGACGGATCCTTTGTGCCTCTCCCCCCGACAAAGTCCCTGTCGCCCTTGCCAGAGACAGGTAATCCAGCCCTACATCAATCAGGAATCCTACCCTCGCCCTAATCTCTTTCAAAACTTGCCTGCCGATCATCTGCTGCTGTTTTGTCAATTCCATTCCTTGCAGGAAACCATGAAGGTTCCCTATCGACATAGAAGTTATCTCATAAATATTCTTATCGCATACCGTTACGGCAAGCGATTCTTTTTTCAGCCTCATCCCCTTGCATACTTTACATGGAGTAATACGCATAAAAGTCTCATATTCCTGTTTCATTACGTCCGAAGAAGTTTCACGGTAACGGCGTTCCACATTCTTGATCAGCCCTTCAAAAGCCACCGGATAAACGCCCTGCCCCCGCTGCCCTTTATAATGCACCTCTATTTCCTTGCCTCCGGTGCCGTATATAATAATGTTCTTAACCTTTTCCGGATACTCCTCAAACGGTGTATCCAGGTCAAAGCCATATTTCTTTCCCAGCGCCTGCAAAATGGCATTGGTAAAGCTGGACACATCATTACAGGACTGCCATCCCATAACGGCAATCGCCCCGCCATTAATGCTCAGCCGTTTATCCGGGATCATCAGATCCACATCGAACTCCATCTTATATCCCAAGCCAAAACATTCCGGGCAGGCCCCAAACGGATTGTTAAAGGAAAAGCTTCTGGGTTCAATCTCGCTGACACTGATTCCGCAATCCGGGCAGGAAAAACTTTGACTGAAATTAACAGGCTCCCCGCCTATCACATCCACGACCAATAAGCCGTCGGCTAACGCAAGGACATTCTCAATGGAATCCGTCAGCCTCCGCTCAATCCCGCTTTTTACAACCAGCCTGTCAACCACGATTTCAATATTATGCTTTATATTTTTGTCCAGTTTGATTTCTTCCGACAGTTCGTACAGATTGCCGTCCACACGCACACGCACATAACCGCTTTTTTTGGCACGGTCAAAGACTTTGGCATGTTCCCCTTTCCTCCCCCTTACAATAGGCGCAAGAATCTGGATCTTAGTCCCTTCAGGCATCGCCATAATCTGGTCCGTCATCTGGTCTACCGACTGTTTCTTAATTTCTTTTCCGCAGGAAGGGCAATGGGGAATGCCAATCCTGGCATATAGCAGCCGGAAATAATCATATATCTCCGTTACCGTCCCTACCGTGGAACGGGGATTGCGGTTCGTAGACTTCTGGTCAATTGAAATCGCAGGGGAAAGCCCTTCGATTTTTTCCACATTTGGTTTTTCCATCTGGCCCAGGAACTGCCTCGCATAAGAAGACAATGATTCCATGTACCGCCGTTGCCCTTCCGCATAAATCGTATCAAAGGCCAGCGAAGATTTCCCGGAACCGGAAAGCCCGGTCAGGACGACAAATGCATTCCTGGGTATATCCACATCTATATTTTTTAAGTTGTGTTCGCTCGCTCCCCGTATTTTTATATATTCCCTGCGGGGCAGCATCTTCTTATTTGCATCATCCATCCTACTCGGTTCCCTCCATCTTTCTTCCATCTTTTATCCATTTCTTATTTTTGTCAGCATTCTTTCATATCATGCAGAATTTTGCAGGACTCCGTATCGTTACCTATCCTCCATCTGCCGTTTTAATTCCGCCATTTTATCTCTTAATTCCGCCGCTGCCTCAAAGTTCAGATCGGCTGCCGCCTGTTTCATCTGTTTTTGTATCTTCGCAATCAGCTTCTCCAGTTCCTCCCTGCTCATAGATTCAGGATCTTTTTCAAAGTTCACTTCTTCTTTGGCAATTACTTTGGAAATGCTGATCAGATCCCGGACCGCTTTCTTTATTGTCTGTGGCGTAATCCCATTTTCTTTATTATATTTTTGCTGTATTTCCCGGCGCCTGTTAGTCTCTGTAATGGCCGCATCCATAGAATCCGTCATATTATCCGCATACATAATGACCCTGCCTTCCGCATTCCTGGCCGCACGTCCGATCGTCTGGATCAGGGAAGTCTCCGAACGCAGGAAGCCTTCCTTATCCGCGTCCAGTATTGCTACCAAAGATATTTCCGGGATGTCCAGCCCCTCCCTTAACAGATTGATCCCAACCAGCACATCAAAGACGTCCAGACGCATATCCCGGATAATTTCCGCCCTTTCTAACGTATCGATATCCGAATGCAGATATTTAACCCGGATGCCCACTTCCTTCATATAATCGGTCAGATCCTCCGCCATTCTTTTCGTAAGCGTAGTCACAAGCACTTTATTGTGTTTTTTCGTTTCTTTGTTTATCTCGGAAATCAAATCGTCAATCTGCCCTTCTATAGGCCGCACTATCACTTCCGGATCCAGCAGCCCGGTAGGGCGGATAATCTGCTCCGTACGTAAAAGTTCATGTTCCTTCTCATATTCGGCAGGAGTTGCCGAAACAAAGAGCAATTGGTCGATATGTCCCTCAAACTCATGGAAATTCAGCGGCCGGTTATCCAATGCGGACGGCAGCCGGAAACCATAATCCACCAATGTATTCTTTCTGGAACGGTCTCCCGCATACATCCCACGGATCTGCGGCACTGTTATATGGGATTCGTCAATAATGATCAGGTAATCATCTTTGAAATAATCCATCAGCGTCAACGGCGTCGCCCCCTCCGGCATTCCATTCAAATGTCTGGAATAATTCTCTATGCCGGAGCAAAACCCCGTCTCGCGCAACATCTCTATGTCAAAATTCGTCCTTTCGGAAATCCGCTGGGCTTCCAACAGCTTGTCTTCCCCTTTAAAGAAGCGGATTCTCTCTTCCAGTTCCGTTTCAATATTTTTACAGGCCGCTTGGATCTTTTCCTGGGATACCACATAATGGGAAGCCGGAAAAACGGAAATATGCCCCAGATCCGCATGAACCTGCCCCGTCAGCGGGTCCGTCTCCGCAATCCTGTCTATTTCATCCCCGAAAAACTCAACCCGTATCAGGTAATCGCCGCCCTGTGCCGGGTAAATCTCTACCACATCCCCTCTCACCCGGAAACATCCCCTGCCCAGATCCATATCGTTTCTATCATATTGAATCTCAATCAATTCCCTGATCACTTCGTCCCTGTCCTTAACCATCCCCGGACGCAGGGATACGATCATATCCTGATATTCATCAGGGCTTCCCAAGCCATAAATGCAGGATACGCTTGCGATTACTACCACATCCCTGCGCTCCGTCAAGGATGCCGTAGCCGAAAGGCGGAGCTTTTCTATTTCTTCATTGATGGAAGAATCCTTTGCGATATACGTATCCGAAGAAGGGACGTAAGCCTCGGGCTGATAATAATCATAGTAGGAGACAAAATATTCCACCGCGTTCTCCGGGAAGAATTCTTTAAATTCGCCATAGAGCTGGGCCGCCAATGTCTTATTGTGCGCGATTACCAAAGTCGGTTTGTTAAGCTGTGCGATCACATTCGCCATGGTAAAGGTCTTTCCGGAACCCGTAACCCCCAGTAAAGTCTGGAATTGGTTGCCTTCTTGAAAACCTTTTACCAGTTCCGCTATGGCTGCGGGCTGGTCGCCGGTGGGGGAGTATTCCGAATGAAGTTTGAAGATTTTTTGTTCATTTTTCGCAGAAAAATTTTGCACTAAATGCTCACCTCCTATGCGAAGCTTTGCCTCGCATTTTTCATAGTAAAAAAGACGCCTATTCGCCACAAATTCGTCGAGGCACATATTCCATTTTCCGAAAAATGGTTCTTCGACGAATTTTAGTTATTGAATCCTATTTTCTGAACCATACGGAAATTGCAAACTCCTATGGATAACTCAAGAAATCCCATCAAGTTTTTCCCCCGTATGTATCATAAATTTAAGAAATAAATCGAGATTGATTATACCATATTGCCCTCCGTTTGTCTATACCGGAGCAAACATTTGTTCGTTTTCTTATTCTTCACTCTTATGTAAACTTTAATTTGAATTTTCTTCTCCCAATATTTTCCTTTTCGGCAAATATCTATCCACATCAGCCATAATATCCTGCAGATTGTTTTCACTATCGCCATCCTTGGATTTTTGCGTGTAGTTTATTGATGTTATAACCAAAACACAGCAGAAGAATCTCAAGTCTTACTCTAAGACAAAGATATACTTATTAGCGCAGGCCTCCAGCTTTGTACCGTCAATAAAGACTGTTTCTTTGGATAATTCCTCCAATTCTTGGCTTAGCAGTCTGACAGAATCATCTTCGGATACAACGTTTTCCAAACTTAATGGCAAAACCAGTTGATAAGTTATGCCAAGTTCGGTATAATTTTTATGGTGTCTTAAGTTACTTGTCATATCTTAATTATACCATGGATGGCGGATTCCTCGGAGTTCGTTTTCTGTTTTTAGCACAAAATAGGACTGTGCAGAATAGCTGATTTATCATCTATTCTGCAACAGCCCCTTACTTTACTTTATTCAGCATGGGATTGTCATTTCATATTCATTATTATTCAATAATAAAACACTATCATACAATAAATTGCCAAGAATACTTGTTACAAGTTATTCTTCATCATATTCTTGTATTATTTTTCTACCTTTTAATTGAACTTCAATTTTTGAAAGTATCTTTGCCGGATCTAAATCTTTGTGATCACTCGTTAGCTGACATTTTTCAGGTTTAATAAAATATTGAACTTTTTCTTTACTATCTTTATGCCCTACATATACTACAATTATCGTATCTCCATCTTTATCAGTTTTTACATCTGTGTGAATCCAATAACCTGATCCCGTTTTTTTCTTCTCTTTTATTTCTGGCACATACCAGTCATCCAGTCTAATCAGTTTAGCTCCTTTGAATTTAGGAATATTAAGCATTCTCAAACACTTACTTTTTAATTCATGCGGATTCTCTATTTCGATATCACTTCCGCAGCGTGGACATTTATATATTGCATTTCCATATTCGTTTGAAACGATTTCTAACTCAATTTCGGGATGTTTTGTACAATGATAATGAATCCCACCCTGATTGCAGCAGTAATAATTTTTCCAATTAGCCCCATATGTATATGCATTTGTGCAATCACCATGCACTAATGCATCTCCATCGGCTAACATACATTTGCGAAAAGATATTTTATCATCTATTCTGTATATCCAAAAGAAATAATCTGTACTTTCGTTGCATTTGCCTTGATCATTCTCTTGATAGAATCAATTCTTTCCCGTTCTATAATATTCTCTGACAAATTACACATAATCTGAAGTTTCCCTTCTAGTTCAGCAGTTATAACACTACACTACTTCCCCATTGCAGTACGAAGCGGAATTATTTGTTCTAATGTACAATTTAATTCTTTTATAATAGTTTCATTATCTTTACCGGCTGCCAACGCACTGACTATATTTGTAAGTATATTTCTTTCCTCTACAGCCCTTTTTTCCGCATATTTTTCTGCATAACTCTTTGCATATTTTTCTGCATAACTCTTTGCATATTTTTCAACAGCCTCACACATAACTTTTCGACCTCCTTCCTCCTCTTTAAAATGTTTTACACCCTTTTCCAGTTCAGGATAATAAATATCCTTTGATTTCTTACATCCAAAATCATGCATCAATCTGCCAACTGCATCATCACCTTTGTAACTGCCATTTACATATACAATATGAGAACCGTCATCAAATTCATCATCAATTTCCTCAAAATGCCGGTTTATCGTATAAATCGGCAATCCGTGACCAAATATATCTGTCTCTGTAATAAATACCATATAGGAATCCTGCAATTCTGAAAATTCCTGTCCCTCTTTTAGCATCCGGGAATCCATCATGCTGCTGTTAAATCTAGCCCGTCGTACATGTGCTCCCTCTGGTTTTTTCTGCACCTCGATGTTGTAGTGTTTTCCTGTATGATCTTTTGCTAAGATATCCAAACGGATATTTCTGCCACCCACAATAGGACTCTGAAACTCTCTTTGCCCAACAACACTTATTATTTCAATATCGTCTCGTTTCAGAATAATCTTTAGCAAAAGTCCAGTAGCTTCATTATTACCATCAAAAACCATAGACATCAGATCATCATCAAATAAATTCATATCATCAACAATCTGCTCTACTGTTTTATTATCCTGCAGTATTTCTTCTTCTGTCATCTTCTCACCACCTTAACACCTATCCTTTTATTTATGTATCCATTGAAGCCCTGCGCCTGTTATAACAAGAGAATATATTGGTTCACCACACTCCTCCCGTTCTTCACACGACCGTTTCAACATAGCTTCAGCAAATCTTACACCTTCATCCAGTGTAAAATGAGGAACCTCTGATTCATCGACCATTTTTCCACCTATATCTAGCTTTTCACTGTTGCGAATGATATTTTTTGATATATCTCTTTGCCCATCCCATACAACACATATTGTAGGTACGCCCAACTTTGGATTCATGTTTTTATGCGTAACAACACCATCTACAACCTGGTAGAAACACTGCACTCCATTCTCATATCCAGCAATATGGCAACGTATTGTTTCACCCTGTACTCTTTCATTACATTCTTCATTTATTCTTTCAGCAATTTCTTTTATTGTCGCCGTCCTGCTAAGTCTATTAAAAAGTCCCTTCAAATAATCTGGTACATCTTCATCCCCTACCTGAGCATTTCCACACCACAATATACCTATATCTCTATCACCAAACTGAAAAATCTTCTTGATTCCATCTTTATGTGATACTTCTTGCCGCCCATCTGGATAGGATTTTGTAAAAGTAGTCCGACTATCTGCTGCCATGACAATGCCATCATATAAGCAAAATGTAACAATAACTGACATTCCATCTCTCCTTGTTTCATCTTCCTGTCTTTTATTATAGCAGGAAATCAAATAATTTACACTACCGTTTTCTATAACCATTTCTCACGCTGAACTGTATTACTTTCACCGCTGCTTTCTCGACGAATCATGGTTACTGGCATACTCTGTTCATATCATTCTCGCTGTTCTCAAATATACTATATATAGGTCTTTTACTCCCAATCACATCTATATCTTGCGTTCAAATTTTTGTAGTAATAGTAGGAGACAAAATATTCCACTGCGTTCTCCGGGAAGAATTCTTTAAATTCGCCATGGTAAAGGTCTTTCCGGAACCCGTAACCCCCAGTAAAGTCTGGAATTGGTTGCCTTCTTGAAAACCTTTTACCAGTTCCGCTATGGCTGCGGGCTGGTCGCCGGTGGGGGAGTATTCCGAATGAAGTTTGAAGATTTTTTGTTCATTTTTCGCAGAAAAATTTTGCACTAAATGCTCACCTCCTATGCGAAGCTTTGCCTCGCATTTCTCATAGTAAAAAAAAGACCCCTATTCGCCACAAATTCGTCGAGGCACATTTTATTTTCGTCGTGGCATTTTTTCAAACCGGCTCAAAACAGGCCCGCGACGAATTCTGTTCACAATCTGCTGTTTCTGCTACACAGCATACCTCTGTAATTCCACATGGGCAAAACAGCACGGAAAGAATTTTTTTATCATACCACAAACCATAAAGCATGCCCCGTAAGCTTTGACGCCGCCTCCTGTTTTGGGAAACCCTATTCCATCCACCGGGCTGTTGGAGGATACATTGCCCGTTACCGTATAACGAAAAGAGACATTCATGATTGTTTTTACCAGTCCCGCTACCGCCCTTGAATATCCTGCCTTGGCATTAAACAATTTTAGAATGTCTCTTCGGGTAACATCCATCATTTTCTTCTTACCCGGAATGGGAATAAGGTGATTCTTTACTATTCCACAATAATTATAATAAGTTTCGTGGCTTTCGGTACGCTTTTTCAAATCCGTTTCAAGCCAGAATCTCATAAAATCAGCAACATTAACCTTTGAGAACACAACATACGCGCCACTATATAATCCTGCGATGGTCTTCTCTCTTTCCTTTTTTTGCTTCCTTCCCTGTTTTGAACCCGGGCTTCTGCTGTGGTTTTTCGCTTCCGTCCGGATATTTCAAAAATACCCTGTATGCTGTTTTCGCCAAAGGTTCCCTAAGTCCGCTTAGTCCTACATATCCGAAAGCCAATAGATGGGAGGGAGCCGGTTTGAATACAGGAAACAACATATTAATCCATTTGCTGCAAGCTGTCGTCTGAATGCTGTGGAATAACCAGCAGCACATGGAGGATGAATTCATTTTCCCGTATCTCTATGCTCATGGCACCGTTATATTTTTCAGCCACCTTTTCTATATTTGATAATCCTGTCCCTTTTTTGAACGCACCTTTCCCACGGAAACTGTTTCGGATCTCCATCATAAGAAAATCGCTCTGGATACGCCCGGTCACATGAATCTGTTTCCCGGTACCGGCATCCAGACCCTTACATGCCTGGATGGCATTATCCAGCGCATTTGACAGGACAATGCAGATGTCAATGTCTCTAAGGCCGCAGGGATACGGCAGGAGGAGGGAACAGTCCATATCAATCCCCATGCTTTTTGCGGTTCCCAGCTTGTTTCCCACCAGGATATCCGCTACCGGGTTATTGGTGCTTACGGGAAATGACATTTTTTCCGCCATATCGTCCAGATCTTCCATATAGCTTACCGCCTCCTCCAGTTTCCCACCCCGCAAGAGGTCTTTTACCACCGCGATATGGTTCCTGATATCATGGCGGAGCGATTTTGTCCTGTCATAACGGGCCTTCGCTTCCTCTACGTACTGGTTCAGGGAATGTTCCTCCTGCGCAAGCAGTGACAATTCTGTGCTGAGACGGAAATTCTGCTGCAGCTTCTTGAAGAAAAACAAAATACAGAACAGGCTGGCAAGTCCCAGAAAATGCATGGCCAGCAACTGCCAGTGACTGAACAGATACTCGGAAATTTCTTCCTCCGACGAAAGCGCATACTGGAAGTCAAACTGCATCGTATTCACATATCTACTCATAATAAATATCATTAGGATAGGAATGAAGACCAGAAACATCTGCTGCATTTCCATCGTACTATAGTTGGAAAAATACCAGTACACCATATAATAGCAGAAGCCGGCCAACGCCAGCGCCGCCGCCTGGCTGGCCAGTGCGAATGGGATACCTGCCATATCATAAAAAGCCGTAGGCAAGAATGGGGCTGCAAGGCTCATCATGGATTGTGTAATTCCATAGCATAACAGCATGATCTCCGTTGTCAGGGCCGCATACAAAAGAGAGGATTTCGGATCTGCATGGCAGACAAACGCCCCGCATACCGTAAGCAGAAAGACAAGCGCTACAAATCCTATGAGCGTACTGACTGGAAGAAGATTATTGACGATCACCGCACATACCGCAAACAGGAAATAAAAAGGGATCAAAAGTTTCTTTTTCAGGATTTTTACCAGAAAATAAAACTGGAAGGACGTCTCAACGATGCCCATAATGTATATATTGAAAAAATCATAATACGCAATCATTGCACTTGCCTCCATATGTAAAAACTTTTACATATTTTTCATATACTGCAGAACGACACCGGAAAACTCTTTGCTCCGCAGCCGCGATACGGGAATCTCCCTGCCGTTATCCATGTATGCGATTCCGTTTTTATAGCCTTTTAAATGCCCAAGGTTGATCAAGTAGCTCCTGTGACACCGAAAAAAACGATCCCCCAGCTTCGTTTCCAGACTTTCAATCCGCTCATAATAATCAAGGACCTCTCCGCAAACCAGGTTCAGATAGATTTTCCGGTCTATGATCTCGCAGAAAACAATCTCACCCTTTGGGATGATGCGTCCCTCATATCCTTTTTGCACGAGCAGGCTGTCTTCGCTGGCATCGCGCATGGAATTGTAGAGGCGCTCCATTGTCTTTTCAAACTGCGTTTCCTTAACCGGCTTGACCAGATAATCGTAGGCCTGCACCTCAAAAGACTGGAAAACCATCTCCCGCAGCACCGTGATGAAAATCAGGAATCCCCGGAACTTTCCTGCCCGGAGCCGCTTTGCTGTTTCGATACCGTCCATGCCCTTCATCTGAATATCCAGAAACAGGATGTCAATCTGCCCGTCATAGGTAAGAAGCTCCTCGCTGCTTGAAAATGTCCTAAGATGGATCTCCCTGTTCTTTTTACGGAAAAAATCAGAGGCAAACGCTTTTATATTGTCGGATATATATTTTTCATCATCACAGATTGCTATATGGATCAATGTACCACCTCCTCCCGGCCAGGCATCTCACTATGCATGGCCTGTACCATGAACTGCCCTGCCGGTCCCGCTATGTTATTCCCCAATCAGCCTGTCAAACATTTTATTTCCGGCCGTCACATAAGAAATCCACCATACACCAGAAATTAAGGATAACACCTCTTTCTTATTTTTGCCTTTTAGATAGCATACAAACCTAATATTTTATTATAACCTGCCTGTAATATCAGAGCAATTCTGTTGCCGTAAAATGTTTTCTGGATGCTATGGAATGTTGACCATTCAGACGAATCTGTTCAATCGGGGTCGATTGTCCTGTTCCATCAAAGAGTGTTTTTTCTGCCTGCGGGCTATCCGGACAGACAAAATCTATTCCATCTGCCCACGGGCAATATACATCTTTTCGCTGTCGTAGTACACATAGGACACATTGTACCCCTTTGAAGAATTCTCCTGGCCCGGCAGATAGTATTCGCCTACCTGTGTAAATTCCGGCAGTTTTTTCAGGGAGATCACATCGGGCATCCCTATGCCACCTCTCTTATTGTCAAAGCGGATATTCGCAATCCACTTTCGCTGCTTACTCATGACCCTATGCCTCTGCCGAAGCTTGTCAGATAGGGCTTGCACCCCACCTGACTGGGGCAAGTCCCCCACCCCCGCTTTCGTCTCCGCAACTTAGAAACGGGGGGCTTCCTTGATAGGGTTAAATGGTTAGTCTGCCGATTTGATCCGCTCTACAAGGGAAAGCCTCCTGAAATAACGCGCCGCACCGACGGAGAACACCCCCTGTACTAATAGCAGCGCAGCGGCAAACAGCAACATTTCCGGGATCGGAAAATGGTAGGTGATTTTCCCGAACGTTCCCAACTGTTCAAACACTTTGCAGACGATCACACTGCATACCGTTCCCATCGTCAATGTGACAAGCAAAGCCGTCCCGGCATAAATCAGGCATTCTAACGACAACATCTTAGAGAGCTGACGGCTGCTCATGCCCACGGATTGGAAAATTCCAAATTCCTGCTGGCGGGACAGGAGGTTGGTGATCAACGTATTGGCGAGATTGATCAATGAAAAGACAAAAATAAAAATCAAAATACCATAAAACATAGTCAGCTCACCCCGCAGGCTTGCCTCCATTTCGGAAACGATATCCCCGAGGGCCACTACATTGATCCTTGTATCCGTTGCCGCATCATAGACTGCCCGCCGCAGTTCATCACTGTCCTGCCCGGCATGAATATTCAGGTAGGCGGTAAAGTCCCCGATCTCCGGGTAGAGTCCATGCAGCTCCTCTTCCGGCAGGATAAAAAACTGCCCCGAACCAACGTGAACCTCCTCCACAATGCCCATAACGGTGTAAGTTTTGTTCTGCCCGTTATAGCAGCGAAGGGTTATCCTGTCGCCTACTTGAAATTCTGCGCCGTATACGGTTTTCAGCGTACTCCCGCAGGAAGAAACGAGGATACCGTCCTCATCCACCAGCTTCTGATAGTCCACGGTCCCGTCCAACACCGCATCACCCACATACATCCCGGACATCTGCTCTCTGGTCAGTCCCAGAATGTCAAAAGGTTCATCCTCCATAATCTGAGGGATTTCCATGGACGTTGAGCTGTATGCAGTAATGTAGTCCACGCCGGGAAGGGCGGCAATCCGCTCCTGCAGATCTTCCCCCAGGGGATTTTCTTCCTGGGTTTCCACAAAGGCCTCTCCAAAGGCATCTTCGTGCTGCATCAGAAGATAATCGCTCCCATCGCCAAAGGATGCCAGAGCGATTTCCCTTGCATCTACCGAATTCGCGTAGGCCGCAACGCAGATCAGCAGGATACCGGTCAGGCTTAAGGAAATGGCAGTGACAACAGCCTTTTTCCGGCTACGGGCGAAGTTCATCCATGCCAGCCTTCTCATAGTCAGATGCCGGTGCAGCCTTCTCGAAAAGCTGTGTCCCTGCTGCTCCGTGTAAGCCGTCGCCCGGACGGCCTGGATGGCGGAGACACTCCCCGCCAACTTCAAAGGTGTTTTTGTAGCGATGAGCACTACCAGATATGTTACAAGGGAAATCGCCGCCGCATAGAGGAAATTGTCTCCCCAGGACCAGTAGCCGGGCAGGACCGCCCGGGTGACAACGCCAGCCAGAAGCAGTCCCAACGGGATCGCTGTAACCGTTAAAATCCGCCGCTCCCTTTTCACCACCTGCTTCAACTGCCTGGGTGTGGCCCCCAACACCTTTAACCGGCCATATTCCCGCATCTTTCCCATTACGGAGATGTAGAAGATATTATATATAACGATTGCGCAGATCAGGGCAATCAGAACAGCCAGAGCATAGATCTCAATGCCGCTTCCAAGCGCCAGTTCTGCCGCATCAAAATAGTTGGAACTGTAAAAGGCCTGTTCTTCGGGAACTCCCATCTCCCGGAAAAAAGCGGCAATGTCTATCCGCAGTTGCCCCGGCTCCGCCATCTGACTTCCGGCAAAACGGAAACGCAGCTCATAAGGGGCCGGATTGCCAGCAGAAAGAGCCTCCTGCTCCGAAATCCAGATGTCGGACAACTGACTTGCACTGTCGGATATACCCTCCAGAATGCCGGTAACGGTATAGATGTGTTCCCCGCGCCCCAGATCCAGTGTGATGGTCTGGCCAATCCGGGCGGGCAGCTTATAGTGGTCTAAAAAGGAACTCTCCACACACAGTTCATACGGCCTCTGCGGATAAGTGCCGGTAATCCTGCCATAGCCCATCAGATCAATCATGCCCGGATCCACAAAGCTCACGGACAGATTGCCGTACCCATAGCGGATAGAGGCAGAACCTGCGGTGCATCCCCATTTCTCGAATTTTCCGGCGGAAACAAGCCGCTCGATTTCCTCATAGGACATCCCCTCGCACCCAGCCTGATACTGCCCCTGAATATGTTCTCTGGTCTGCATCTGTCTTGCGGAATAGACAAAGCAGAGGGTGCCCATCAAGCTGACAGCAAGGGCGATGGTGATGAGGACAAAAATACTCCGCCGCCTGTCTGCTTTCATGCTCCGGCTTGCCAGCTTTTTAATTACCGTGCTGGTGTCATTTTCAAAAGGCCATGTCATGATCCGCCACCTCCTTTATCCCACAATCCTGCCGTCCTCGATCCTTACGATCCGGTCGGCAAGCTGGGCAATCTCGTTGTTATGGGTAATCATAACAATAGTCTGGTTAAACTCCATACTGGTACGCTTTAGAAGCCCCAGTACATCGGCGCTGGTCTTGCTATCCAGGTTTCCAGTCGGTTCATCGGCAAGGACGATAGCAGGCTTCGTAATCAATGCACGGGCAATAGCCACTCGCTGCTGCTGACCGCCGGAGAGGTCGTTCGGCATATGCCCAAGCTTATCTTCCAATGCCAGCATCCTCACAATCTCATTCATGAACTTCTCATCCGCCGTGTCGCCGTCCAGCTCCACAGGCAGGACAATATTCTCATAAACATTCAGGATTGGGACAAGATTATAGTTCTGAAAGATAAAACCAATGTTGCGGCGGCGGAAGATGGTCAACTCCTCGTCATTCTTTTTTGCCAGTTCGTCCCCACGGACAATGACGCTGCCGGACGTGGGCGCATCCAGCCCACCCATCATGTTAAGCAGGGTAGATTTACCGCTGCCGGACGTTCCGACTATCGCCGCAAACTCCCCTTGTTCCACAGAGAGGCTGACGCCATCCAGCGCACGGGTAATGTTTGGCTCACTGCCATAATATTTTTTCAGATCAATTGTTTGTAATACATTCATAATCAAATGCTCCTTTTCCTTTTTCTGTCCTGTATTCCAGGATACACAGGCATACCCTTGTGGCGTTCCGGGGCTTTCTGCCCGTTAACAAAGAACATAGTTCTTAGAACATAGTTCTTAGGACTTCGTTCTTCGGATATTATAAAACCCAAATGTCACAGAAATGTCCGAAGCGGCATAAAAATGCGGCTGAAATGTTACAAGGTTCGGACATTTCAGCCGAAAGCCTGCCACTGACAGCTTTGTCGGCATACTGCTGCAAAAAAATCTGCGCCGGCAACCGGGAATGCCCATCTGCCATGTGTTATCTTGTAGGGAGCATAATGGAAAATTCCGAACCCTTGCCCGGCTCCGAAACCACTTTGATATAGCCGCCCTGCCGCGTTACGATCTCGCGGGCCAGATACAGGCCAATGCCCACGCCCTGCTGTTCGTGTACTTCTTCCTCACGATAGAAGCGCCGGAAAACAGCGGCCTGATTGCTCTCCGGGATACCCTTGCCGGTATCGGACACACTCAGTTTT
>CAOKPU010000029.1 GCA_948470755.1 uncultured Lachnospiraceae bacterium
CAAATCTAGTGTGCCATCTGCCAGGCGGGGCCGCAGGATAAGCCTTTTGACGCCCGGATCCTATAAGGTAAAAAAACATTCCTCAAGCCTATGCGCTCAAGGAATGCTTTTTCATTTTTAATCCAAATGGAACAATGGTTTTAAATCATGGCATACCGGGCTGTTATCCGGGTTCGTTTCCATAATGTCCGCCATAAAATCCCACCATTTACGATTAATCGCGGTATCCGCCCCTTTACTCCAAAGTCCTTCATCTTCGATTTCAATATAACCAAAGAGAGTCAATGTCTCAGGATCCAGTGCAATCGTATAATTTTTACCGCCATGTTCATGGATCATGTCGATCATTTCCGGCCAAAGCTGATTATGCCTTTTTTCATATTCCGCTTCCATGCCGGGATATAATTTCATTTTAAATGTTTTTATCATGGTTCCAGCCTCTTTTAATATACGGACTTCCATTCGTCAATATTGTCAGGCGTAAATGCGAAAGGAGGTCCAACAATGATTTCCGTGCCGCCGTCGGAAGCTTCCACGATTTCATAACCGCCCATTTCACCAGCAGTAAATGTCTCGCCTGCCGCTCCTGTAATGTCGCCGTTTACCAAAGCTACCGATGTATATGCACCAAGACGGCCTACATCAATAGGGTTCCATAGATACATATAAGGGCATACATTATCTGTCCCGATATAATCCGCCATTTCGGACGGAAGGCCAAGGCCCGTCAGTTTTACAGCAGAACCTTTATCCTGCAGTACGCCTGCCGCCGCCATAATGCCTACGGTAGTAGGAGCGCAGATCACTTTTAAGTCAGGGTAATTTGTAAGCAATGCCTGTGTCTGGTCAACGGACTTCTGGTATTCGTCATCGCCATAAGCAACCTCTACCAATTCAAGCCCTGCATAATCTTCGCCTTCCATCACTTCCTTCATTGCCGCAATCCATGCATTCTGGTTGGATGCCTGGCTGGTTGCGGACAAGATCGCCCATTGGCCCTCGCCGCCTGCCAGATCCTTTACGGCGTCCATCAGCGTCTGGCCGATAATCTGCGTACCCGCCTGATTTACATGCGTCAAACGGCTTGCTGCATTCAACGTGGAATCCAAAGAGATAATCTTAATGCCCTGGGAAGCCGCCTGCTCGCAAACCGGCTGTAAAGCATCCTGGTCATTTGCTGCAATTGCAATCGCGCTGACATTCTGTGCGATCAATTCATTGATCGTTGTAATCTGTGCATCAGCGGTTGCGGATTCCGGATGCCGGATAATAATCTGACTGTCGGAATACCCCATTGCCTTCATCGCCTCTTCAAACCCTGCCGCTTCTCTTTCATTGTAAGGATTACCTGCGGATTTGGTAACAAGGGCAAATGTACCTTCCCCCGCTGCTCCGCTTTCCTCTGCCGGAGCCGCCTCTTCTGCAGGCGCCGCTTCCTCCGCCGGAGCTTCTTCTTTTGCCGGAGCCGTTTCTTCTGCAACAGGAGCCGCCGCCTGTTCCGATGCGGAACCACAGCCTGCAAGCATTGCGCCAATCATGCTTACTGCAAGTAACACGCTTAATACTTTTTTCTTCATTTCTTCTTTCCTCCCATTTTATTATAATAAATTTGATTTATACAAAGCAGTTTCCCATGGCATACCCCTCTGCCCTTATGGTTTTCCTGCAAAGTACCGTAAACGGTCTGCATTTAGCAAAGCCCATGCAAAATCCCTCTTAAAAATCATCTTTGCCCATCTCATGCTTTCTTTTTCACTTTAAACATCGACTTGATATTAGGCAGCATAACGGTAATGATCAGCAATGCCCCGATTACCACCAACATAAACTGGGAGGCCATATTGACCAGCCCAAGCCCGTAACGCAGCATCCCTACGATGAAAATTGCCAAAATCAGGCCCGGGAACTTCCCTTTGCCTCCGTCTGTGCTGAACCCGCCAAGCACCGCCATAGCAATCGCTTCCAGCTCATATCCCGTCGCGATATCCGCTCTTGTGCTTCCCATCCTGGCAGCCAGGAAAATTGCCGTTACCGCTGCAAATGTCCCGGTAAGGGTGAATACGATCATCCTGATCTTCTGCACCTTGATGCCCGCATATTCCGCCGCCAGCTTATTCGCGCCGATAGCATACAGCCTTCTTCCAAAAAATGTCTTATGAAGTACAAAACCAAAAATCACTGCGCAGACGATAAAACAGATCAACATAATAGGCACGATCCCGATCTTCCCCCAATAAAGGTTAGAAAACCATTTTACGCTGGACAGCCCGCCTCTTGCTTCATCTCCCAGCATCGCCTCCGCGATCCCCCTGTAAAGGATCTGCGTCCCTAATGTAACGATCATGGGGGCCAGCTCCGTAAATTTCGTTAAAATCAACCCGTTAATTGCACCGCAGATCGTACCTGTCAAAAGACAGATAATAATGCACAATCCCATCGGTACGCCTAAATTATAGAAATAAGCCAGCATTACCGCCGAAAGGCATGCTGTTGAACCAACGGAAATATCAATATCCCCTAATACCAGGATATAGGCCATCGGCAATGCTACAAATGCTTTCTCAAGAAAAGAGTTGGTCGCGTTAAACAGCCCTGCGCCGCTTAGATAATACTCCGAGAGGCTGGCATTCATCACATTAATGCCAAGAAACAAGATGACTAAGAGCCACTCCCATTTCAGGAAAAATGTTTTCCATGAAAACGGCTGATCTGCAATAATCGTTCTTCCTGACTTCGTTGCCATTACATTTCCCTCCTTCTCAGATTATTTTTATCCATCGTCCTCTGCGCCAGCACATTCAATATAACTGCCACAAGGATAATCAATCCTTTGATCGCACTCTGCCAGAACTGGGATACCCCGATTAACGGAAGCGCCTTGCCGATGATGGCTATTGTCAGTGAACCTAAAAACACTCCCACTACGGAACCCCGGCCTCCCGTCAGGCTGACCCCGCCTACAACACAGGCTGCGATAACATCCATTTCAATGCCGGTAGCCATATCGCCCTGCGCCGACTTATAAAGCGACGTCCAAAGGGCTCCGCCCAGCCCGCATAAGAATCCCATCAAAGTATAAACGCCGATTTTCACATGGCCGATATTGATGCCGGATACCGCCGCTGCCTCCACATTGGAACCCACCGCGTATACCCGCCGGCCAATAGTAGTCCACTTCATTACTACAAAAAAGATAATATAACAATAAATCGTTACTGCGATCATATTGTTCACTAAACCAAAACCAAGATACTTAGTCAGCGCAAAATTTTTAAAGCTGTCCGTAAACTGATAAGCCGCTACCCACTGGCTTTTCGCGATCAAATAGGTAAGACCCCTGTAAATATTCATAAAACCAAGCGTACATACAATCGGCGGCACTTTCCCTTTTGTAATGATCATGCCCACCACCAGGCCAAGCCCTGCGCCGATCGCCATTGACAGGAGAAAAGACACGGGGGTGGGGATCATATAATCCCTCATCACCAGCCCGGCCGCCATGCCCGAAAACGCCAGCGTGGAACCGATGGAAATATCAATCCCCCCGGTAAGCAGTACGCACATCATCCCAAGCGCCAGGATAAATATAACCGCATAGTTACGGAACATATCCTCCAATGTCTCCGATGTTAAAAAGGAGCTGTTTCTTATCTGAACAAACAAACATAAAACAATCAGTACAATCACCAAACTCATTTCACGGGAGCCAGTGATTTTTTTCCAGTCGAATTTCTTCTTTTCCATCCTTAGCCCTCCTAATTCTTTGCCGCTTTCGGTGATCTTGCCATCGCAAACTTCAAAATCTCTTCCTGCGCCGCTTCTCCGCGTTTTAACTCGCCCGTTACCTTACCCTCGCACATAACCACGATCCGGTCGGACATGCCGAGGATTTCCGGCATCTCGGAAGAAATCATGATGATGGCATAGCCCTGTTTTGCCAGTTCTCCCATAATCTCATATATTTCCGCCTTCGCCCCTACATCCACGCCTTTGGTCGGCTCATCCAGAATAATTACTTTTAAATCGGAAGCCAGGATCTTCGCCACTACGATTTTCTGCTGGTTGCCGCCGGAAAGGGAGCTTGCTTTATCAAAGATGGTCACTGCCTTCGTATCCACCCGCTCCGCCAGTTCCTTTGCTTTTGCCCGTTCCGATTTTTCATCCGTCATCCCGTTCTTGCCCAGGCTGGCAATTTCCGTCAATGTAATATTGCGTCCGATGCCCCAGTCGAGAATCAGCCCCTGATGCTGCCTATCCTCCGGCAGAAGCCCAATCCCCTGACGCAATGCATCGGAAGGGTTTTTCACCGTGATTTCCTGCCCATTTAAGTACATCTTCCCGGAATCATAATGCTCCACCCCATAGATCGTCTGGACTGTTTCCGTCCTTCCGGCCCCTACCAGGCCTGTCAGCCCCAGGATTTCGCCCTTCCGCACGTTAAAGCTCACATCTTTGAAGTAACCCATTCTCGTGAGTTTTTCCACCCGGAACACTTCTTCCCCAATTTTTACTTCCGGCTTCGGATACATATCGCTGATTTCCCGCCCTACCATCGCTTTGATCAGATCCGCATTGGTTATGCCATTCACATCATAGCTGCCAATATATTGGGAATCGCGGAAAACAGTAACTCTTGTGGCCAGACGGTACATATCTTCAAACCTGTGGGAAATAAAAATAATGGAAGCGCCATCATCCCTCAGCTTTTCCGTGATCTTATAAAGCTGTTCCGACTCATTTTTTGTCAATGCCGCCGTAGGTTCATCCATAATTATAATCCTTGCTTTCATGGAAATGGCCTTGGCAATTTCTACCATCTGCTGCTGCGCTACGGAAAGCGCGCCCATTTCTGCGGTAGATTTAAAATCCGCATTTAATTCCTGTAAATAAGAATCCGCCAGATCATTCATCTCTTTCCACTGAATGATGCCGCGTTTCTTGATTTCATGCCCCATAAAAATATTTTCAGTGACGCTCAGATGGGGATAAGCCGTTACATGCTGGTAAATCGCCGCAATACCGGCTTTCTGCGCATCCTTCGGCCCTTTAAAGTCCACTTTCTGCCCGTCAAGATACATCTCACCCTCTTCAGCCTTATGTACGCCTGTAATTACTTTAATAAAGGTCGATTTACCGGCACCGTTCTCACCCATCAGTGCATGGATTTCACCGGGCTTTAACTGAAAGCTTACATGATCTAACGCCTTTACGCCAGGGAAAATCTTGGTAATGCCTTTTAGCTCAAGTACATATTCTGACAACTCCATCTCCTCCTTCTTACTTCTCCGGAATACTGCTATTTCCTGCTCTTTGCTTTATTATATCTTTGACGTCAGCGCACGGACAATCGTAATATTTTTGGATTTAGGGTAAATTTGTTTTGTGCGATTCCTTATTGCGGCCCGGGCTCCCAATATCTTCCAAATAAAGATACAGGCAAGCTTCTTAACGTCCAAAACCATACATAGAAATCCGGCAGCGGTTCCCGCTGCCGGATTTCTGTTGAACCCTAGGACTTCTTAGCGAAACAGCCCTTGCTGTTTCGCTTTAGAAGCCCTTCTCACACTCATCTCTTCATCAGCACGTTTTCTTCATATTCTTTCACGTCTGCAAACCAGCTTTCCCCAACCGGGACTCCGTTCCTTTCACAGAACTCATTCCATACATCCCCAAACGGGTAAGTCTTGACCTCTTCCTGCTGCATCATCAGCTCCGTGAATTTCCCTTCGTCCTGCAGGGCCTTTAATTTTTTATTAGGGGAAAGCAGGGCATACAGCAAAGCTTTCTGCATATTGCGCATCCCGATTACCCATGCCGCAATACGGTTAATGCTTGCGTCAAAATAATCCAAGGCCAGCAATACCCGGTCAAGGGCGTCATTCCTTACAATCTCCTTAGCAATTTCCTTTGTCTCGTCATCCAGAAGGACAACATGGTCGCTGTCCCAGCGCACGCCTCTTGTTACGTGAAGAGCGATCTTATCATTGAACAGAAGCATGGAAGGGATCTTATCCGATACCACTTCCGTCGGATGATAATGCCCGTTATCCAGCAAACTGATGATCCCATTCTTCGCCGCATAGCTTATCGTAAACTCGCTGGATCCTACCGTATAAGATTCCATCCCGATGCCGAACACCTTGGACTCCAGGCATACCAGCACTTTTTCTTTATCATAAGGGATTGAAAGGATCTCATCCAGGGACTGTTTGAATCTCGCCCTGGGGCCAAGACGGTCTGCGGGTACGTCCTTCATCCCATCGGGAATCCAGATATTCATCGCACAAGGGCTGCCCTGTTCCGTTGCCAGATACTCGGAGATCCTAATGCATGCCTTGCAATGTTCCACCCAGAATCGACGCACCTTTTCGTCAGGGCTGGACAACGTAAGGCTATCCTCCGCCATCGGATGGGAGAAGCAAGTCGGGTTAAAGTCAAAAGCCACTCCGTTTTTCTTTCCGAATTCCACCCACTTTGCAAAATGCTTCGGCTCCAGTTTATCCCTGTCCACACGCCCGCCTTCTTCAAAAATAGCATAGCAGGCATGTAGATTTACTTTATGCTTTCCGGGAATCAGGCTCAGCGCCTTTTCCATATCCGCCATCAACTCTTCCGGCGTCCTCGCTTTCCCCGGATAATTGCCGGTCGTCTGAATCCCTCCGGTCAGCGGGCCGTCATGGTCAAAACCAATCACGTCATCCCCCTGCCAGCAATGCATGGAAATCGGGACATTTTTTAAAGCTTCCAATGCCTTATCCGTATCCACCCCAAGCTTCCCATACTGTTCCTTCGCCGCTTCATACCTTTCTTTTCCTGTCATCTTCTTTTCCTCCTACTTTTCTATGCTTGATATTCTTTTACTCCAAAAGAATCAAAAATACATTTTCTCGCTTCCTGCAGGCCGCTCAGTTCCCCTGCCTCCATCATCTGTACCGCCAGGTTCCCTATCGCCGTCGCTTCTCCCGGCCCGGCGTACACTATGCGTCCGCTCTTTACTGCGGTCAGTTCGTTTAAATAGGCCGCATTGGAGCCGCCCCCAACGATATTGACTGCCCGGTATTTTTTCCCCGTCAGTTTTTCCACATCCGCAAAAGCCTTAGCATAACATTCCGCAAGGCTCTGATAAACTACGGTTGCCAGTTGCCCCAACGTCTTTGGTATTTCCTGTCCCGTCCGTTCACAATAAGACTGGATTTCTTTCGTCATATTGGCAGGCGCCAGAAAACAATCGTCATTTACATCCACCCGGGAAGGGAACCCTTTTTCTTCCTCCGCCTGGCTGCAGATTTCCGCAAAAGAATAAGCATCATCAAATTCATGCCTTACCGACTGTATCATCCAAAGGCCCATAATATTTTTCAAATAACGGAAACGATAGTCAAAACCGCCTTCATTTGTAAAGTTCTTTTCCATGCTTTCCTTTGTGCAGATCGGCTCTTTTATCTCCGTTCCAAGCAAAGACCATGTGCCGGAACTGATGTAAAGGCTTTCTTCCTCCAGGGAAGGCACAGCCAGCACGGCGGAAGCCGTGTCATGAGAAGCGATCTGCATTACCTTGCACTGATATCCTACTTCCTTAGCGACCTCTTCTTTCAGATCCCCTACCACCGTCCCGGGCATGGAAAGCGGCCGGAAGATTTTTTTCGGAAAACCAAGGATATCCATCAATTCCCAGTCCCAGTCATTGGTCTTCACATTGACCAACTGCCCTGTCGTCGCATTGGTATATTCGCTCTTCTTTATCCCTGTCAGCACAAAATTAAAATAATCCGGCATCATCAGCAGGCTGTCCGCCCGTTCCAGTGTCTCCGGCTCCTGCACTTTAGCCGCCATCAACTGGTAAACGGTATTAAATATCTGCTTTTGGATCCCATTCCTTTCATAGAGCTGATCCAGCGGGATGAAACGGTACACTTCCTCATCCATCCCTTTCGTCCGGCCATCCCTATAACCGTATGTATTGGCCGCAATCTTATCATCCTTATCCAACAGCACATAATCCACGCCCCAGGTATCTATGCCCATGGTAACGGGGATCTTGCCCGCCTCCCTGCACTTTCTCATACCGGCTATGATCTCCTTTGCAAGATGATCCACATCCCATTGGAGATGACCGTCTTTTTTTGCCATCCCGTTCTCAAAACGATAGACTTCTTCGATGACTATTTTGCCGCCTTGTATGCTGCCCAAAATATGCCTGCCGCTGGAAGCCCCGATGTCCACCGCCAAAAAATATTCTCCCATATCCTTCTCCTTCCCATCCGTCCGTAAAACAGTTTCCCATTGTTTTGCCACTCGATTCCCATGGCCTTATTGTATCTCTTTTACAAGGATATTGTAAGGACGGTGTTTGCTTAATTTTCCGTCCTTATTTGCCTCATCCGGCTTTTTATGCTACACTAAGGAAAAGAAAAGGAAATCAGCGCAGATCAGGGGAGGGACTATGATTGAATCAAATCTTTTGCAACATTTAAAAATCGTTTCCGAAGAGGAAAAATTACTTCTTGAAGGGGAAAAAAACGTCCAGAAAAGTTTATATACGAATGAACCTGATTTCGTGGTGGACAGCCGTAAGATGCTGGCCTGGGGAAAACTGATCGATATACGTCCGCATACCCGGTTTGTGCATTTTCCCGCCCATAAACATAATTATATTGAAATGATTTACATGTGCAGCGGCTCCACCACCCATATCATCAACGGTTCCTCTTCCCTTACGCTGCATACCGGCGAACTGCTGCTGTTAAATCCAAACACCTCTCATGAGATCCTTCCTGCCGGCATGGATGACATCGCCGTGAATTTTATCATCCTTCCTGAATTCTTCGACCGCGTCCTTATCATGCTGGAAGAAAAGAACGCGCTAAGGGATTTCCTTATCGGGACATTAAGACCGGAAAAAAACGTGGCCGATTACTTGCATTTCCAATCCATCGATATCCTCCCGGTACAAAACCTGATAGAAAACCTGATCTGGTCTTTGCTGAACAGCCAGCCTAACCGCCGGGGGATCAATCAGACGACTATGGGGCTCTTATTCCTTCACCTTTTAAATCATACGGACAGGATCAATGTAAACGATTCCTCCCAATATGGACAGCATCTTGTTTTTACTGTTTTGCAATACATCGAAACCAATTACCGTACGGCGGAACTGACAGAGATTTCCGGCCGGCTCCGTATGCCCGCCTACGCGGTCAGCAAGACTTTAAAAAAATATTCCGGCCATACCTTTAAACAGCTTTTGCAGACAAAAAGGCTCAACCAGGCCGCCTTCCTGCTCTCCACCACCGCCCTTCCGGTCGAAGACATTATTGCTCTGACAGGCTATGACAATACCAGTTATTTCCATCGCATCTTTAAAGAATATTATCATCTGACGCCTAGGGCCTACCGCATAAAAAACGCCAAGACCGCATTTTAACAGTCTTAGCGTCTTCTCTTGCCCTTATCATGAAAGTTTTTTCAGATAATAGAACCCGAATGCCGGTATATTGACCCCTATGGGCTTGATTTCCCTGCCGGATATTAAGTCTATATAATCGCCGTCCGTTTCATTGATCCATGCCGTTTTATCGTACTCGCTGAAATTAAACAGGCCGATCAGTTTTTCCCCTTCATAATACCTTCCCATGCACAATACCGAAGGCTCCCATGTTTCAATCGTCCATGTGTCCGCATTGGACATAAACGCCTTTTCTTTTTTCCGAAGCCGCTCCAATCGATCCAGTCGGTGGAAGATCTTTTCTTCCACGGTGCCTTTTTGGGAGATGTTCTTTGCCAGCTCCCAATTCATCGCCCCACGGTGGATATATCTGGAATCGGCAGCCTTATCCGGATCCTCTTTATAAGTATAGTCATTGACCTGGCCGATTTCATCCCCGCTGTAAAGCACCGGTATCCCGGACTGCATAAACATATAAGCATGAAGCATCACATCTTTTTGAACCGCCTTCTCCATAGCTTCCTCATCCTGTTCAAAACCGGCTTTTTCCACACCGCACATAGAAGCCGTCGTGCCGCAGAACCTGGCGTCCCCGGTCACCGGATCCGCATTATACAATTCGCCCCGGCTGTTGCTGTTCCCGGCATAGCCCTGGAAATAATCATTCAGATATTTCTTATGAGAACGTTCCCCAATCCCTTCCGCCATCAGAGTCCCATAATCCAGCCCCCAGCCAATATCATCGTGGCAGCGCAGATAATTTAAAAAGACATAATCTTTTGGCAGGGAATTCACGATATCCAACTGTTTTTTCAAAAGTCGCACATCCCTGGTAGCCACCGTATGCCATGTGGTCGCCATCGTCGTTACGTTATAAAGCATATGACATTCCGGCTTCTCCACCGTGCCAAAATAAGGCACTACCTTTTCCGGCTCCATCACCACTTCGCCCAGCAAAAGAATGCCCGGACAGACAATTTCCCCAATCATGCGCATCATACGCACGATCGTATGTACCTGAGGAAGATTGCGGCAGGATGTATTCAGTTCCTTCCATATATAAGGCACTGCATCAATCCGTATAATATCGATCCCCTTATTCGCCAGATAAAGGAAATTGTACATCATTTCATTGAAAACCCTTGGATTCCTGTAATTTAAATCCCACTGGTAAGGATAAAAAGTAGTCATGACAAAACGGTCTTCTTCCGGAAGATACGTAAAGTTCCCGGGCGCCGTAGTAGGGAACACCTGCGGCACTGTACGCTCATACAAAGAAGGAATATAAGAATTCTCAAAGAAAAAATAGCGGCTCATATATTCCCCGTCCCCCTGTCTGGCTTTTTTCGCCCACTCGTGGTCTTCCGAGGTATGGTTCATCACAAAATCCATGCAGACATTGATCCCTTTCTTATGGCAGGCATCCGTCAGTTTTTCCAGATCTTCCATAGTTCCCAGGTCCTCCTGCACTTTCCTGAAATCGGAAACAGCATAGCCCCCGTCGGAACGCCCTTTCGGCGTTTCCAAAAAAGGCATCAAATGGATATAATTTACATTGCACTGTTCGATATAATCCAGCCTGGATTTTACACCCTTCATATCGCCTGCAAAATTATCAATATAAAACATCATGCCAAGCATATCGTTTTGTTTATACCAGTCCTGATGCTTTTCCCTTTTTTCATCCAAGGCCTTTAAACCCTTGCCCCGTTCCTGATAAAACGCTTCCATCTTGTCACATAATTCCACAAACATAGAACTATTATCATACAATTCCATATAAAGCCAGCGCAGCTCATCAAAATGTCTTTCCAGCCGTTCCTTATAAACTTTTTTTGCAATGTCCGCCTTCACGTCCTTTTCCTCCTTCAAAAATATTCTGTATCCGGATATTTTGTCCGCCTACCGCCGGAAGCACATCCGCTTCCATTACATTATACATATGATGGATGCTGCGTACAACTATTAATGAATAGAAATCTTCCTGCATGTATGATAGAATGTAGCGTGAGAAGAACTTCTAATCACTCGCAGCAGAGGCTGCTTCGCGAAGAAGTTCTAAGTCAGCCAAGCTGACTTTTCTCACGCAGGAGAATGCCTGAAATGCGGCATTCTCCACATTGATTTGAGATTCCGCGAAGCGGAATCATGGGGGTTAGTGTGAGAAGGACTTCTAAAGCTCAACAGCAGTAGCTGTTTCGCGAAGAAGTTCTAAGGCTCAACAGGAATGGAGGTTAAAATGGAGTATACTTTGAAAAACGGCGATAAAGTGACGATCAGGCAGCCGCGGATCGATGATGCGGCAGATATTATCTCCGTAATCAAAACTGCTGATAAAGAAACGTTATTCCTGGCAAGGGAACCGGAAGAATTTATTGCTTTGGAAGAACAGGAAAAGGAAATGATCGCCAATGTCTTGAAAAACAATGATATGTCATGGTTTGTTGCAGAATATAAAGGAAAGATCGTCGGACAATGTTCCGTAGGATTAGTAAGCGGATATAAGCGTTACAGGCATAGGGCAGAAGTCTCTTTTGCGCTATATGAAAGATATTGCAATATCGGCATTGGCGGGAAAATGATGCAGGAATGCATTGGATGGTGCAAAGGACACGACATTGCCCAAATAGAGTTAGATGTTGTAACATCCAATGAACGCGCCATAAAAATGTATAGATCATTTGGTTTTGAAATCGTTGGAACGATACCAAATGCTTTAAAATACCAAGACAATACAACGGCGGATGAATATTATATGGTGTGCCGGTTATAAGTGTTCTAAATCAGTTAAAAGCATTTGTTATAGCGCAATCGCGCCGGGAAGCGTCCGGAACAGCGACTATTTCCCTTATACGCAGCCCGTATCCTCCCGAAAGATAAAACGCTTGACAAAAACCCCTTCTTATCGTATACTGCCAGTACAAAGGGAGTAGCCTGCACATATTTTATGTGTTTACCTGGCCGTCAGTACGATTTTCAAAATCCGGCTTTGTGATGAAATGGCGAGACTTTGCTGTTACCATAACGGCAGAGTCTCTTTTTTGTACTTTGCCGGCATTTAAAGGAGGAAAATTTATGTTTATTCAAGTTATCATACTGACGGCAGGCTTCATACTTTTAGTCAAAGGGGCAGACTGGTTTGTAGACGGGGCATCAGAGATTGCAGCAAAATTACGGATTCCGCAAATCATCATCGGTCTGACGATCGTAGCCATGGGAACCAGCGCACCGGAAGCAGCCGTAAGCATATCCGCCGCATTAAAAGACAGCGCGGAGATTACCATTGGAAACATTGTAGGCAGCAATATCCTGAATATCCTGATTATTTTAGGATTATCCGCCGTTATTGCTCCTTTGACGGTAAACCCGGGTACGGTTCGCCGGGATCTCCCATTTTTGGCAGCAGTCAGCCTGTTGCTGCCTATCCAAGGGCAGGACGGCGTCATTCGTTTATCAGACGGCCTGCTATTGCTCGCTCTTTTTGCCGCCTACCTTATTTACCTGCTGCTGCAGGCAAAACGTCAGCCGGCACAAGATAGCGCAAAAGGGAAAAAACTCCCTCTATGGAAAACCTTATTGCTGGCCGCCGGCGGCCTGGCGGCTATCGTGGCAGGCAGCAGCCTGACCGTAGATTCCGCTTGCGCCATTGCCAGGCTCTTGGGAATGAGCGAACGCTTCATCGGCCTGACCATCATAGCTTTGGGAACATCTTTGCCGGAGTTGTTCACCTCTGTCACCGCAGCCCGGAAAGGGAATGCCGATATCGCCATTGGAAACATTGTAGGTAGCAATATTTTCAACATATTGTTCGTGATCGGATTATCCGCCCTAATCACCCCGGTCCCATTTGCGGCAGCATTCCGGTTCGATAGTATCGTTGCCGTTGCCGCCGCCCTGTTATTGTTGGTCTGCTGCATAAGCGCCCAAAAACTTCAACGCTGGCAAGGCCTTGTCATGTTGTGCGGATACCTCCTGTATTTCATGATGATCCTATAGCTTTTACCAATTGATGTCCGGCTTCTATTCCGTTATCCTTTTATCCGTTTCCAAGATATGCTCCACCAGCCAGTCCGTCACAAATTTAAGAAGGTCCTGGATCGCCTGATCCTGGTTATCATCAATCACTTCCAGATCCATGGCTTCTAATTTACGTTTGAAATTATCATGCTGCACTTTCTGGGTAAACATCCTTTTATACTGGATGCTTTCCATATAAGCTTCCTCATGGTCAAAATGCATCTCCGTATAATCTTTCAGCCTTTGAATAAGCGCTGCAATATTATCGTATTTATCCGGCACAAATTCATTAATGCATAGCTGATAGATTTCATCCGCTATCTCGAACAATACCCTATGTTCATTATCAATTGATTCAATACCTACCAAATATTCATCCTTCAATTCGTACATACCTATCCACCTTTCTTATCCTCACCTGTTATCCTGTCAACGGCGTCAACCTGCCGGGCAGGCAGATATCTTCTTTCCGTTGATGCCCATTATATCACAGGATAAATAAAAATAGAATGAATTTTTAGATGGACTCTTTCATTTTGCAATCTGTAAATATTCGCCGCTTATCCGAATGACGGCGTTATTTTCCACCGCTTTATCACTGTCTATGATAATCTGCTCATCTTTGGAGACAGATCCGTCTTCCAGGGCTGCATAATCATCATTCTGATCCAGGACTTTCACATAACGCATCTCCACATATCGTTCCGTTCCAAGGATGCCTTCCCGCTCTACCGCTAAATAGACATAACAACGTCCTCCCGTCCCCTCCCGATGCAGGGCGTCTATAGGGACACAGCACTCATAGCTGTCCGAAGATCCATATTTGACAAATGTACCGCTCATCCCCAGCGAACCTTCCCCCAAAGGCAGATAGACTACCGCCCGGTAGACGCCGGATCCGTCTTCCTCCAGATAATCAATTTGCAGCTCCTTTTTTCCTTCCGGCGTACTCAACGTAACCGCATCCCCCTGATTCACGTATTTTTTCTGTTCCTTGGTGATCAACGCTTCAAACTGATAAGGGACTTCTTTATCCGCGCAGACTATCGCCGCACCGTCTGCCGTCCGCTCTCCTACCGTCAGATTGATTTTCGTAACCGTCCCCTCCATATTGCTGGCCACTTTCCCATCTTCCTTATATATTTTACGGTATTTTTCTATTTCCTTTTTCAACTTATCCAGTTCCATCCGGTATATTTCCAATGTACTGTCCGCACGGCCAGGCGTCTTTGCATCTTCCAGCCTCCTGCCCGCATCCCTTAAACTATCCGCGTTCCCTGCCAAAGCGTCTTCCCTTCCATATCCGGCGTCCTCTGCCGCTTTCTCCAATGCCTTTATTTCACTTTCCCAGGCTTTCTTTGCATTATCTTCCGCTGTAAAATCCGGCTCTTCTTTGGGATTAGCTTTATAATTTTCATAACCGGCCTGAGCCAAAGCCAGCCGTTCTTTCGCCTCTTTGAGCGCTTCCTTTGCTTTTTCTATCTCCTCTTTGCTGCCTTCTTCCTGTAGCGCTTCCAGATTCTTTTCCATTTCCGTTACGCTGGCCTGATTCCCCGACACGGTAGACGCCATCCGCTTCCCTTCTTCCACCCATTCCTGATAAGCCTGACGGGCTTTCTCCCTGTCCGCATCCGAAGTCACGGATACCCCGTTTCCCTTCCTTTCATCCAGATCTTCCCCCGCCTGCTGCAAAGCCTTATCCGCCCGCCCTAAGGCTGTTTCCGCTTTATCCTGGGCCGTTTCCATGTCCTCGTCCGCACGGCGGATCCCTTTTTGACGTTCCAATTCATCCAATGTACGGTTATCCATAAGATCCCCTATCTGATATTCCAGTTTTGCCGCTTCCAGCTTCTTTTCCTCAATCACATCTTCCAAATCATCCTGATCCAGCCAAAACAATTCACTCCCCTCTTCCACATCATCTCCCGTACGTACACATATCTTTTCCACCCGTACCCCCGGCAAGGTATGAATGGCCACGTCGCCACCCTGTCTGATGATCCCGTCCGTTTCCACAACATGCTCTATCCGTCTCTTTTCCACATTCCCCACCGTTACACGGGGAAGCTTGGAAACGTATATGCTTTTGGAAATTAAAGTGCATACCCACATAAAAATAAAAAAAGCAATAAGCGCCGCCGCTATTTTTTCCCTCTTTTTCATCCTTTTAACCCCGCATAAACAATTCCCTGTTCCAAATAATCCTGTCCCATCAAAAATACAAATACAGGCGGTATGAGCGTGATCACCGAAGCTGCAAAAGCATATCCCGCCTGTTCCCATGTGATCTCCGGCAAGTACAGCGATAAAGGCCAAAGCCGCTTGCTCTCTAAAAAAGCAAGAGGCTGTTCCATCAAATTCCAATATTCCAAAAACCCCAGCGTCATTGCCGAAAGGATCCCTCCTTTTCCCAAGGGCAGCCCAATCTTATAAAAGATCAGCAATTCTCCTGCCCCGTCTATCCTCGCCGACTCCAGTACGGCCCCTGGTATCTGCCGGAACCCTCCATAGCAGATAAATACCGGAAAGGTGGAAAATACTGCCGGCAATATCACCGCCCACTGTGTATCCATAAGCCCCAACCTATCCAAAACCAAATAATTGGACAGCATCATCACCTGAAAAGGCATAAGCATTAAAACGACATACAACGTAAATACCGCTTTGTCAAAACGGAACCGGTATACGGCAAAAGCCCACGCCGCCGGCATTCCCACCAGACACTGTCCCGCCAGTATGCATCCGGTCATTTTTACGGAATTCCAGAACAGGACAAAAAACTGCGGCATCTCAAACAAAAGCCTTTTATAATTCTCAAAAGTAGGATAATCCGGCATCAGGTTCCATTGGATATAACCCCCCATCCCTGTAAATACCGGGCTTAACCCTTCCCGCAGTTCATCCCTGCCCATAAACGCCCCTGTTATTAACAGCACTATGGGGATGCATACCATCACTACGGGACAGATCAATATGGTTTCCAACAAATATCTTTTCGCCGTATTTAGCCCCGATTTTATTTTTTTCCTTTTTGCCAACTCCCATGATCCTTTCATCCATCCGTCCCCTTATCCCATAATCCCTGCAGCAGCATAATAAAAGCCAAAAAAAACAAACCACAGGCTACCGCCGCCGCCGCCATTTTATCCAGATCCAAATTTACAAACCAGTTGTTAAACAAATGCTGCAGCATATAGATGCTTTCATGGGGATATGCCCCTGCCGCCAAATAAGCTTCCCTATAAATCTTAAAAGAATTTAAAAAGGATATGACCACAATAATATACAGGCTTCCCTTCAAATCAGGCAGCAGTACATACCAGAATCTTTGTAGGCCGCCCGCCCCATCCACCTTTGCCGCCTCCATGACATCGCCGTTTACCCCCATAATCCCCGCCAGCCACAGGACGACGGTAAACCCAAGGTTCTTCCATAAATAAGTCCCGGCCAGCACATAAAACGCCGCCCCTGACCCTATATAATCCACCGTTTCCATCCCCATTCCAAAATGAGTACAAAACCGTTCCAAATATTTATTCAAAAAACCCCTCTCATAAAAGACCATTTTCCACACTACTGCAACGGCTGCCGTAGGCATGGCAAGCGGAAACAGATAAAGCGATTTCACTGCCTGCATATGCCTTATGCTTCCCATCGCCAAAGCAATTGCCAGCCCCAGCATTACCAACAGCGGAATACAGACGAGGGCGAAACGGAGCGTATTTTTCACAGCCAGCAAAAAGGCGCTGTTCGTAAATATGATCCGGTAGTTGTGCATCCCCGCCCCCTCTTTTGTAATTGCAGTCATAAAGGATCTCTTTACTACATCCATGAACGGAAGCAGTACAAAAATCAGCGTCCCCAGAAAACTGGGAGCAAGAAAAATGAATCCGGCTTTACCTTTTCTCATCACACATCACCCTCCTCCCTCGCCTTTTCCGCTCCTATTCCGACATATAGATGGACGTTTTTAAGATCACTTCCTCTGCTGCAGCCGAAGCGTCCATTTCCCCGGCAAGCGCCTTTACTCCTGCAAGATAGACGGCGTTTTCCAGGACGGTATCCTTTATATAAGGCGTGGATCCTTCGGCAGCTATCTCCAACAGCTTTGTGATTTCCTCATCGGAAGCAGGATAAATATCCAAAGCTAAATAACTTTTTCCGTCCGCCGATTCCGTACCCATGGATCCATAACTGCCGCCATCCTCTGTGGCATTTAAGAGAAACCTCTCCCTGCACTTTTCTTTATTTACCGGCATCCCGTTCCAGCCGCCATCATCCAGGATATCTTCTAACAATTCCAAAGCAATTTCCGGATAGCTGCAGGATGCGCTGATTCCCACCAGCCCGTCCGGCAGAAAGACATTTTTCGCCTGCCCGTTATAGGAAGCAAACACGCTGTCCGTTTTCCCTTTAATCTTAAAACAGGAAATCATTACATCGAAATCAAAACTGCTTCCAATCGTTCCGGCAACAAATTTCTGCCGGCCGGACAAATATTCTATCATCCTGCTCCCTGCTGAAAATTGATATTCCCTGATTCCTTCCTCTGTAATCCCTGACGCCGCCATATCCTCTAGCCAACGTTCATAGCTTTCCTTCTGCTCTTCACCAACCCCCTCCTTTTCCACGTCCCACATCCTTTTTGCCAGCTTGTAGAATTCTTCCAAAGCCGCCTGATCCGGCTTCCCTTCCTCATCCTTCCATGCCGGCGCGCATACCGGCAGCAGCAGGCTTAACATTTCTTCTTCGCTTCTGGCTCCAAACAGCAGCCCTTCCCCGCCTTCCTTCCGATAGTCTTCCATCGTCCGGGCTATCGATTCCAGATCAGCCATATTTTCTATTTCATCCTGTCCCCCTACTAAAAGAGCCATCCGGAACTGCCCCGGCACTGCGTAAGTCCCCTCCGGCGTCCAAAACGCATGGATAATATTCGTAAAATATTGATCCTCTTTCTTATCCTCCAGATAAGGGGATAGATCCATCAGGACTCCTTTTTCCTTATAGGAACCTATCGGCATATCATCCAGGATAAAAAGATCCGGGCCTTTTCCGGCGGCAATTTCCGTATTCAGCTTTTTCAATGCATCTTCCCTTGTTGCCGCCAGGCTTTCATCCATGCCGATTTCATATTGGATATAAACTTCCGGGTGATTTGCCTGATAAGCGGAAATAACCGTTTTTAACTGCCCATTTTCCTTCAGGCTGTATGCTTTCAGGCGGATATCCGGTACAGCCGGGATATCAGGATCGTAAATATAACGCATGATTTCACCGGAAGAATATACCAGTAAAAAAACATCCTCCTCTAAAAAAATCCCATCCGCCAGTCCATAAGAAGGGTTTCCCAACGAGGTGAGCGACCCGTCCACCACCTGTTCCATTACATTGCCGCCAATCACATGCCGATAAATACCTTTATCCAAAGCCAGATAAATAACCCCGTCTTTGCCCGGCAAAAGCAGCAAAGGCTTCGTTCCTGCTATGTTGGACTCTATATTTTCCCCAAACTGTTCCTTAAGGAAATCATCCAATACCGTATCTTCTATTGTTTCCCCGGACGAAAGGTTCACAATCGTCACCCCGCCGGCGCTTACCAGCATTAGTTTTCCGTCCTTTTCCGTCATATAGGAAACCTGCCGGGAAAGATCGGCCACTTCTTTCGTTTTTCCTGTTTTCCTATCTATCTCATAAACCCTGCCGTCCAAAGCGGATCCAAATAATCTCCCGTCCTCTGAAAACGCCAGATGATTGATATACTCGCCATCTTTATAAGAAATCTCCAGTTCCGTCCACGTCCCATCCGGGGCAATGACCGCATATTGAAGATGAAGGGAAAAATCTTTCATATGTAGGTCAATTCCCTCCTGGCCGTCCCCATCCTCTACATCGCCGTCTTCCGCTTCGGATCCTGCATCCGTTTCAACTCCTGTTTCATAAATAACCGCCATCTGCCCATCCTTTGCCGCTGCCATATCCAGGAACCATGCGCCTTCCCTCTTTCGTTCCTCCAACCAGGCCAGTTCTTCCTCCTCCCATGTAACCCCGTTATCGAACGACAGCCATTTCCCGGCATTTCTGGACATTACGGCCAGGCTTCCGTCCTCCATCCGGGCAATCCTGGTTTCCACATGCAGCTCTTCTTTCAACACATCGTCTTCTTCCTCCAGATAGCGTCCCATCGCCTTTCCGTCATCTTCCGATCCTCCGGGCAATCCGTCTTCCTTCATCCAAGACCCGTTTCCAGCCATGCCGCCGTCTTCTCCCGTGCTGCTCCCCTCCTGCCCGCATCCTGCCATACTCCCTATTCCCGCCAACAGGCAAAACGCCGCAAACCAAGCCGCTAATCTTTTTAATCTTGTTCTCATTTGCCCCATGCCTCCTTCCTCTTTACTCCGCCATATAAATCGACGTCTTTTGCATTACCTCTTCCGCGCCGGATGAGGGGCTTATCTCCCCGCGCATGACCTTGCCGCCAATTTCATATACGGCATCTTCCAGTACCGGATCCCGTACATAAGGGATCCGGCTTTCCTTCACTATCCTCATCAACCGTTCCACATCCGCTTCCGAAGCTGCATAAAGATCCAGAGCATATATTTTACTGCCATCCGCGTCGCTTGCTCCCATGGAGCAATAACTGCTGCCATCCCCTTGATCGTTTTTACGGAAATTCTCCCTATACTTTTCCTTATTCACCGGCATACCGTCAAGAGCATCATCGTCCAGCATCTTTTCCATCAATTCGACAGCCTCTTCCTTCTGCACGCAAGTATTGCTGATCCCTATTAAATTCCTCGGCATAAACACTCCGCCGGACTGGCCGTTATAAGCCGCAAAGCTTTTGTCCGCCCATTCCTCCATCTTCAGGAAGGAAGTAATTATATCGAACCCACTGCTATGTTGCAGCAGCCCTGCCGCAAATGCTATTTCCCCTCTGGAATACTCTATCATTTTTCCACTTACCGATAGCAGGATCTCCCTCATCCTGCCGCTTTCAATCCCGGAAACCCGCATATCCGTCAGGAATTGCTTATAATCTTCCCTGGCATCTTCATCCAAGCCGGCCTCTTCCGCATCCCATATCCTCTTTGCCAGCGTATAGAACTTTACCAACTCATTCTTATTTATTTTTCCTTCTTTATCCTTCCACGAAGGCGCGCAGACAGGCATTAGCAGATTCAACAGCTCATCTTCATTCCTCGCTCCAAGGATCAATCCTTCCGCTTTCTCTTCCCGGTATTGCTCTACGATCCCGGCCATTGCTTCCAAGTCAGTCATCTTCTCTATATCCTCCTTCCTTCCGACCACAAGGGCGGCCTGGAACTGGGAAGGCACAGCATAAATCCCTTCCGATCCTTTAAAAGCATGCAACACATTAGAAAAGTATTGATCTTCTGCCTTATCCTGCAAATAAGGGGTCAAATCCGCCAATACCCCCTTTTCCTTATAAGAATCGATAGGCATATCGTCCAGAATGAAAAAATCCGGCCCTTTCCCTGCGGCAATTTCCGTATTCAGTTTCTTTAACGCATCTTCCCTTGTCAGGGCAAAGTTATCCTCCATACCTATTTCATACCGGATATAAGCCTCCGGATGCTCCGACTGATATTGGCTGATCACCGCCTTTAACTGTGCGCTTTCCCGTAAGCTGTATGCTGTAAGCTGTATCTTTGGCACCGCAGGCATATCCGGATCATATGTATAACGCAGGATCTCCCCCGAAGAAAAAAGAATCAAAAACTCATCATTTTCCAAAAGGATCCCGTCCGATATCCCATAAGAAGGATTGCTTAAGGAAGTAAGCGCCCCGTCCGCCACTTGTTCCATTACGTTGCCTCCGATCACATGCCGGTATATCCCTTTATCAAAAGCAACGTATACGACCCCTCCGCTGCCTGGCATAACTAAAAGCGGACGGACTCCTTCCGTATTGTAATCAATACGGCCTCCAAACTGATCTTGCAGGAATTCATCCAATACTTTATCTTCCGTCACTTCCCCGCCGGACAGATCCACAACCGTTATTCCTTTTGCATGTACCAACAGCAGGTTGCCATCCTTTTCCACCATATAATTCGGTGCGCCGGGAAGTTCCGCCACCTCTTTCACGGCTCCGGTCGATTTATCCATTTCATACACTTTGCCGCCCAAAGCCGAACCAAACAACCTGCCGTCTCCTGCAAATGCCAAAAAATTAATATATTCCCCGCTCTTATAAGGAACATCCAATTGTGTGAATACTCCGTCCGGCGAAACAAAACCGTATTGGGGATGGAAATCCTGAACGTTTTCCTGTCCGCCATCCTCTTCTCCGCTTTCGGGGTTTCCGGCATAGATCAAGGCAGCGCTGCCATCCTCCGCCACCGCAATTTCCATGATCCAGGCGCCGTCAACCTTCAATTTCTCAAACCAGGCCATTTTTTCCTTTTCCCATGTAATGCCGTTATCTGCCGATACCCATTTTCCTGACCGGGCAGACATAATCACCAGGCTACCGTCTTCCATTTTTGCGATTTTGCTTCCGGCATTCAGCTCTTCCTTCAGGGAGTCATCCACTTTTTCCAGATAACGCCCCATCGCCTTTTCCCCCTCTGCCAGTCCCTCTTGCTGCAGATTTTCCGCTGATCCCTTATTTTCCTCATCATTCCTGCCTTCCGGCCCTCCGGCCGCCTCCCCGCTATCGTTTTCCGCCCGTCCGCAGGAAACCATACAAGCCGAACCAAATACCATGGCCAATAACAGCATCCATCCTATGATCCTTTTCCCTTTTCTTTTCATTATTCCCTTTCCTCTCCTGATCTTAAATACATAACCAAAGCCGAAACCTTCTGCCGCCGGGCATATCCTTTTTATCCGTTGAACGCCAGAATGAAAACAGAAATTGTATCCGCCCGGAAACAATCCCCCTCCCAGCTTCCGGTTAAAGTCACATTGCTGCCTTCTTCCAGTTCCTCTATGCTGCCAACCCTTTCCGTACTTGTCATACCGTCCGTCGATATCCTTACTGTCACTTTTACATCATTGCTGTAATTGACCGTAATCAAATTTTCTTCTTCGCCTTCCAATGGCATTACCGCAATCAATTCATCATTTTCCATTGTTCCCGTATAAATCTGGGAAATTACAAAACTGCCGTCAGCGATGTCCCTGACCTCCCCTTCTACCGTTTTTATTCCTTCCCCTGTCACATCATCCCATACCACCATGCTGCCCGCATCCTGATCCTCCTCTTTGGATTCCATCCCTACCTTCTCCTCCATGGCATCTTCCAAAGCCTTTTCCTCCCTCTCCTCTTTTCCATTTCCTATTTCTTCCTCCATGGCATCTTCTAAGAAAGTATCCTCCATATGGCCGCTCATGTCCTTTTCATCCCCGCAACCGCCCATTATCGTAAAGCCGGCCGCTATCATTACCGCTAATATCTTATATCTATACTTTCTCTTCATCGCAATCCTCCATTCTCGCTTAACCCTTAGCTCAGGATGCGGTCGCGATATTCACAAAGTGAACAAACCCGCCGCATCAACCGCTCTCCTCCGTTTGCCCGTAAAGCAATGCGTACCGATACGGATCCTGTCGTCCGGACAGAAACAGGAACATTGCTTTATGACATTAGACTATCACCCTAATCTCTAAACAGCCTCTAAAACGATGAAAAATTTTTAGAGCATTTTTAGAGATTTATTTGTTATAATAAATCTGATACGAGAAGATAAAAGGAAGGAAGAGTGTATGCGGCTGCTGCTTATTGAAGATGACAAAAAACTAAATCAATCCTTAAAATATCAGTTGGAAAAAGAGAACTTTATCGTTGACGCTTGCTTTGACGGCGAAGAAGCTCTTTTTTATATCGACCAGGGAATCTACGATGTCGTACTGCTGGACCGTATGCTTCCTCTCTTGGACGGTACCGGCCTTCTAAATCTGATGCGCCGGAAAAATAATGCCACTCCCGTTATATTAATTACCGCTTTAGGCACATTAAACGATAAAATCACCGGCCTGGATTCAGGAGCCGACGATTATCTCGTAAAACCTTT
Organism: uncultured Lachnospiraceae bacterium; assembly: GCA_948470755.1. Classification (GTDB taxonomy): domain Bacteria; phylum Bacillota; class Clostridia; order Lachnospirales; family Lachnospiraceae; genus Kineothrix. Next base: position 23,506 of record CAOKPU010000029.1, read on the forward strand.
TGAATTTGAAGAACTTCTTGCCCGCATCCGCTGCGTGACCCGTCGTTCCCCCCTCATACACGGAAACGACGTCCTTTCCTTTGGGGATTTGACATTGAATATGGGGGAAAGCCTCTTAACCGGTCCGGAAGGTTCCTGCAGCCTTTCCAAAAAAGAAAACGAACTTTTTCAGGCCTTTTTCCGCAACCCGGGACAAACCCTTACAAGGGAACAGCTCCTGGCCAAGGTATGGGGCCTGGATGCCGATATAGAAAACGGCAATCTGGATAATTACATCCACTTTCTCCGCCGCCGGCTGCTGGCTGTAGGCAGCCATACCATCCTGCGTACGGTACGCGGTATCGGCTATTGCCTCCGGGCGTCAAAACCGGGCTCCTGCATCAACCCCACCGACAGGATGCCGCGCTGATTCCCGGCTTAACCTTAACTTAACCACCCTCCCGCAGCAGAAAGGCAGATTATGTTCCGAAAAGTCCATCACCGGCTGACACTTTTATGTACCGGCATTACTACAACGATATTGCTTATCATGTCCTTGATTTACCTCTACGTTTCCGAATCAGGCCTTACCAATAGCCAGTTCCTGTCCTTTCAACATGCCATGGATAATTTTATCGGCAATCTGGGACAGCAAAGCATCCTCACCCATGAATGGCTTTACCGCATGGAAAACAGCAACTCTTACCTGATCCACATTACGGATAACGGAGTCCCCCTGCTTTTTAATGAAAGAAACGATGATAAGCCGCGTCAACGCGTAACGGAAGAAGCCTTGTCCTATTTCCATTCCTCCTTTGACGCGGATACGCTTTCTTCTTCCGGAACCACCGGCTCTCATTTTGAATTTCCTTTTACCGACTCCTGCGGGGAAGATTACTATGCATGTTTTGCCAGCATCCGTCAAGGAAAGCAGAATACCGAAATCCTCGTCCTCTGTCCCCTACAGGAGCTTAATGCCAAGATCCGCCGCCAACGCGTCCATTTTGCCCTTATCGACCTTGGGGCCATCCTATTGCTTGCCCTGTTTTCCTTCTTCTTTACAAAAAAACTTCTTGCTCCTATCGAACAAAACCGGAAAGAGCAGATTCAATTTGTGGCTGCCGCCTCCCATGAGCTGCGCACCCCTCTTTCCGTCATCCTTTCCTGTGTTTCTGCCATAAAAAAAGCCTCTCCTGAAGAAGAAGAGAACTTTTTATCCGCCATACATTCCGAGGGGCAAAGAATGTCGCACCTGATCAGCGATATGCTGCTTCTTACCCAAACCGACTCGCATGCCTTCCCCATCCGCCTCCAGCCTACGGAATGCGATACCCTGCTCCTTAATTCCTACGAAGCATTTGAACCCATAGCCAGGGAAAAAGGCATTGCATTTAACGTCTCCCTGCCGGAACAATCCATGCCCCCCTGCCTCTGCGACGGGGAACGTTTTAACCAGATTACCGCTATTTTACTGCACAATGCCATAAGCTATACTCCTAATGGCGGGACTGTCCTTCTTTCTTTATCTTTGGATACTGCCAAAAGACCGGAAAACCTTATCCTGTCCGTCAGCGACAACGGCGTCGGCGTCCCCGACGAAGAAAAGAAAAAGATCTTCCAACGCTTTTACCGCTCCGACCAAGCCCGCAGCATCAAAGACCACTTCGGGCTTGGCCTATCTATTGCGAAAGAAATCATCCACTCTCTGGGAGGAAGCATCCGGGTAACGGATACCCCCGGCGGCGGAGCCACTTTTATCGTCCGCCTCCCTTACCAAAGAAATTGCCCTGGCTCCCTTAAAAATTATCCGTCCGGCTTCCTGTCGGCGCGGTAATCCCATTTTGCCGGTTATCCTAAAGCTACATCCATTACCATCATAATCACAAATCCAATGGCAAAACCCACTGTCCCCATATTGGAATGCTCTCCTTCCGCCGATTCCGGGATCAGTTCTTCCACCACCACATATAGCATGGCGCCCGCTGCAAAGGCAAGGGTATATGGGATATACGGGGTGATCTGCTCGGCTAAAAGCAGCGTAAGGAACGCCGCCACCGGTTCTACCGCCCCGGACAATACCCCTAACGCAAAAGCCTTCCCTTTTCCGGCCTCTTCCTTTAAAGGAAGGGATATGATCGCCCCTTCCGGGAAATTCTGGATGGCAATGCCTATCGACAGGGCGATCGCCCCGGCCATGGTAATCGGGCTGCCTCCCGCCATCGCCCCGGCCAATACGATCCCCACGGAAGCCCCTTCCGGTATATTATGGATGGTGACTGCCAGTATCATCATCGTCGATTTTTTCCAACTGCTTTTCAACCCTTCCTGCTTCCCTCCATCCAGATGCAGATGGGGAACGATCCTGTCAAGCAGAAGCAAAAATGCAACCCCCAGCAAAAACCCAACTGCGGCCGGGACAAACGCCAGCTTTCCCATTGGCTCCGATAAATCCATGGCCGGAATCAGCAGCGACCAGACGGAAGCCGCCACCATCACTCCCGCCGCAAAACCAAGCATCGCTTTTTGCACTGTGGCGTTTAATTCCTTCCGCAGCAAAAACACACACATCGCTCCCAATGTCGTTCCTAAAAAAGGGATCCCTATTCCAATCCAAACGCTTCCATTCATTTTGATACCTCTTTTTTTAATTCATGCTCCAACTCCATCTGTTCCAGATAAAAACGGTGTCCCGGCAGATATTTTTCCAACGACTGCAGGCCGTTTGTCAGATCGCTTTTCCAGCTTTCATTATAGTATAACCGGATTTCCCCCTCTTTTGTCTTCGCCTTCCTTTTGTAAAATACCGGGAAGTCCATGGCTAATAGCTGTTTTTTCCTATCCCGCACGAAGCTGCCGTCCTTTTTTACATAAACTTCCAGCAGACAAAGATAATCCTCCGGCAATCCTCCCCCTCTTTCCTTAATCCGGCTTTCCTCCGGCTGCATCTGCGCTTCTATGTCTATCCGGCTGCCATAATACTCCGCCAATCCATAAGACAGTTCCGCCCCCAATTTTTTGTTTCTTTCCATCCAGCCTTCCATGAGAAGCTTCGCTTGCCCGTAGACCTTTTGGGAACAGCTTTGCAGTTTTCCTTCATCAATCGCCGTCTGAAGCACAAGATCCCTCAAATCCTGCCGCGTGTCCTTCTCCATCGCAACCGCAATCCCATTGTCATGAAAGCAGCGGATGAGCTTGTCCACATTCCGCATACTGCATTCCAGACGGCAGAGCTGCTTTCCTTCCCCGGCGTAAATCTTTAACTCATCCCTTCCCACCGGCGGATTGAACGCTACCTTTACCGAACCGATATCTTCTAATCGAAAATGCCTGACGCTTCCAAAAAGGCTGCTGTAATACAAATGGTTTTTGCATACGGCAAGCTGCCTGTTTTTCGCTTCCAGACAGACCATGATCCCCAACAGGCAAATAGCCAATATAACGGCATAGATCCAAAGCGGTATGGCTGACAAGTGAAATACCAGCTCCAATACAAGAAAAACAATGCCCGCCCCTATGATCCACAGACCAATTGCATATGCCATTTTATGCTGTCTGACTGTAAAGTCCCTTTCCCTTTCTTCCGGTAAGCTAATTACCCTTTTCAAAAAATATCCCGCCTTTCCCCACTGGACCCTCCTATAAGTTTTCCCAATTATTCAAAAATCTCCCCATTTACGGAGAGATTTTATATCACAAAATACTAAGCAGAACGATAAGCCGGGTTATGTCTTGAATGATCATCTATCTAGAATTACCGTTGCCGGCAATTTCAAGCGACCTACCTGAAAGCAGGCCGGGCAAGCCTGTCGCTCTCTATTTGGTCTTGCTTCGGATGGGGTTTACATGGCTTTGCCTGTTGCCAGACAAACGGTAGTCTCTTACGCTGCCTTTCCACCCTTACCAAAGTACGGCTATGCCGCACTTTAAGAATCCTTTGCCGGATCCTTACCACGGGATGGGTTGCCCGTCCCGTAGGGCGGTTTATTTCTGTTGCACTAGCCTTGGAGTCGCCTCCACCGGACGTTATCCGGCATCCTGCCCTATGAAGCCCGGACTTTCCTCACCTGCATCCTGTAATGGACGCAGCCGCGATCATTTATTCTACTTAGTATTTTGACACTGCAATTTTATACGCTGCATCTGACAGCCCATATTTCTTCCTTCTTTATACCTGAAAGCAGCTTCCTCCGATAAATTCCCTGCAAATGGAATTCTTTGGAATGCTGTCCCCACTGACGCCTATAAAATACTCCAAAAACTTTAACAGCCTTTTCGCCTCATAATACTCCGGCTCCTCTTTCCCAATCCCGAACAGCAGCGGTTCCGCATACTGCTTCAATACGGACAGTTCATAAATCAATACCGAATTGAACATCGCATCCGCGCTTTCCTGAAAGGGAAATATATATTCCTCCTCCCCTTTTCTTACGGAACCCCACATTCCAATGGTACGCTTCGCCGGCGTCCCCCTCGTCCTGGCATCCCTCACCATGCGCCGCAGCAGACGCCCATCGGTGGTAGGAATACGGTTGTGATCGTCAATATTAATGCTGGTAAGCGCGCTGATATAGATTTTATACTTGCTCTCATTGGGAAGGGCATAGGACATGGCGTCGTTCAATCCATGAATCCCTTCTAATACTAACACATCCTCCGGGCCTAACGTCTTAAAGTTCCCCCGGTATTCCCTTTGCCCCGTCTTAAAGTTAAAGCTGGGCAGCTCCACTGTTTTCCCGGCCAGCAAATCAAGCATATCTTTATTAAACCGCTCCACATCGATCGCTTCCAGGCATTCAAAATTATAATTGCCGTTCTCATCCTTCGGCGTCTGCTCCCGGTTCACGAAATAATCGTCCAAAGCAATGGGATGAGGCGTCAGCCCGTAGGTACGCAACTGAATCGACAGCCTGTGGGAAAACGTCGTCTTCCCGGAAGAAGACGGGCCTGCTATCATCACAAACTTTACCCCGCCCCTGCCTACAATATCTTCCGCAATCTCCCCAATGCGCCGCTCCTGAAGAGCTTCCTGTACCAAAATAATATCATTGATATTCCCCTGGCAGATCCGATCGTTTAAATCACCTACCGTGCCGATATGCATCATATTACCCCATTCGTCGGATTGTTTCAAGGTTTTAAACAGATTTTCCCTTAACTGAATCTTAGGAAGCTTATCCGAAGCCTGCGGCTCCGGCAAAAGAAGCATCAAACCATCCTCATAAGGCAGGACTTCAAAATATTTTACATATCCCGTCCGAGGAAGCATATACCCATAATAATAGTCATAATATCCATCCAGACAGTATACATTCACATATGAGCTTCTCCGGTAACGAAACAGTTTTTCCTTTTCTTTCATCTTCTGACGCCGGAAAATTTCCACCGCATCGCTAAGCGGATAAGATTTCTTAAGATATGGCAGATCTGCTTCCACCAGCTCCTTCATACGCTTATTCAACCTTCCGGCCAGTTCCTCGTCCAGCTTCACATCCCCCTTTACGCTGCAATAATATCCGGGACCGATAGCAAATTCCACTTTCACCCTTTCCAGGTTATCCGCACCCGCCACATCCTGCAGCGCCTTAATCATCAGCATCACTGCAGTCCTTACATAGGCTTTATGTCCCACCGGATCGCTGACCGTAAAAAAAGAAATCTCGCAGTCCTTTTTCACTTTTTTAAACAGTTCCCTGATTTTCCCATTTACCGTAACCAGGGCAATCTGGCTGCTATACTGCCCTTGATAATCTTTTACGATCGTTTCATAAGAAGTTCCCGCTTCATACTCTCTCTTCTCCCCATTCACCGTAACCGTAACCATAAGCTTACCTCTCCGCCTTTCTCCATCTCCTTTTATTCCCGCACCGTCCTAGTCCATCACCCAGAACGGGTTTTTTTCCCGCGCCGCAAACACGCTGATCCGGGGAAATTCCCTTTGGATATACTCTATCATATAAGGCACGAAGATTTTCTCCAGCCCATAATGCCCTGCATCAATTATCGTCAGCCCCTGAGCCACCGCATCCAGCCCTTCATGATGTCCTATATCGCCCGTGATCAGCACTTCCGCGCCCGCTTCTACCGCAGGCCGTATCATAGATTTGCCGGAACCCGGTGATATGGCGGCGCATTCTATCGCCACATCTTTTTCCCCGTAGATTTTCACGCTTTCCAAACCAAAGACTTGCTTTACATAAGAAGCGCATTCTTCCAACGTCATAACCTGGGGAAGCCGGCCGTACCGGCCAATCCCTTCTTTTGCGATTTCGTCTTCATAAGTAATGCTGAGTACGTGCCTGTCTTTCAGGCATATTTCATCCGCCGCCGCATCCGCCATCCCCATCACATCAAAATTCGTATGCATCGCATAATAACTAATGTCATTCCTAAGAAGCCGTACCAGGCGTCTTCCGATAAAATCATCCGTATTGACCCTTTTTACAGGGGAAAAAATCAGCGGATGATGGGTCAGGAGCATATCCGCCCCGTTTCTTACCGCTTCCTCTATTACGGCGTCCACAGCATCAAGGGCAATGCAGATCTTCCTTACTTCTTTATCCCGTCTGCCCGCAAGGAGCCCTACATTATCCCAGTTTTCCGCAAAAACCGGAGAACAAAGCTGTTCTAAACTTTCTATCACCATACCGCATGTCACGCTCTTTTCCATTCCCATACGCATCCTCATTTTTACGCCGCCTCCCATAGCAACGGCCTGTTTGATTCATAATCTATATCCGCCGGATGGGCCTTTTGACGCCCGGATCCTATGAAATGAAATAAGAAATAGCAGTCTCTATATCCTTTATCCTATCCCTTATCTCTTCCTTCCTTTTTTCCTTCCCCTTCCCATTGGCCTGCAGATTCCCCATAATCTGTATGCAAAGGCTATGTTCACGGTACAGGAACTCTTTTAACACCGGGTCTTTCTTTCTTAATAAAACCGGGCCGTATTTATCTTCTATGCGCTGTCCGTCCTCCACGTCGGCCCCCGTCTCCGCTCTCCCTCCACATGCAGGCAGGGCTTTTATGACCGGATAGAACTTCCCTTCTTCCAAAACCATATTCTCATCAACGATCAAATATCCCTCGTCCCGAAGATATTTCCGCAGAAAATGAATTTCCGACTGGGGCTGAAGGATCAGTTCTTTCATCCCCAAAGCTTTCCCCTTCCCTTCCTCAATGATCCGCATCATCAGCCGGCCACCCATGCCGGCACAGATAAGGGTATCCGCCTCCCCTTCCCTAAGAGCCCCCACTCCGTCAGACAACCTGGTTTCTATGTAATTTTCCAAACCATATTCTTTCACATGCTCCCAGGCTGCCTGCAAAGGGCCTTTATTTACGTCCATTGCAATTGCCTTAGGACTGATCCCCTCACGGATGAGGTAAATGGACACAAAGCCATGGTCGCATCCCACATCGCATACACGGTTCCCTGCCGTCACCATATCCGCCACAGCCTGCATCCGCCCGGAAAGCCTGAGATTTATACTGTTTTTATATAATAGAGGGTTCTTCATCAATCCAGATAATCTTTCAGCTTCCGGCTCCGGCTGGGATGACGCAGCTTACGCAATGCCTTTGCTTCAATCTGGCGGATACGTTCACGGGTTACATTAAATTCCTTCCCCACTTCTTCCAATGTCCTGGCGCGTCCGTCATCCAAACCGAAACGAAGCCTAAGCACCTTTTGCTCCCTTTCCGTCAAGGTTCCCAGCACCTCTACCAACTGCTCTTTTAATAAGGTAAAAGCCGCCGCATCCGCAGGGACAGGGACATTGTCATCTTGTATAAAATCCCCCAGATGACTGTCCTCTTCCTCCCCGATAGGCGTTTCCAGCGATACCGGTTCCTGGGAAATCTTTAAGATCTCCCTGACCCTGTCCACCGGCATATTCATTTCCTCCGCAATTTCTTCCGGGGTAGGTTCCCTTCCCAATTCCTGAAGCAACTGCCTGCTGACGCGGATCAGTTTGTTTATGGTTTCTACCATATGCACAGGAATGCGGATGGTTCTCGCCTGATCCGCAATTGCCCGGGTAATCGCCTGACGGATCCACCATGTGGCATACGTAGAGAACTTATATCCTTTCCGGTAATCGAATTTTTCCACAGCCTTAATAAGGCCCAGGTTCCCTTCCTGGATCAGATCAAGAAAAAGCATTCCCCTGCCCACATATCTCTTCGCAATGCTGACAACAAGACGCAGATTCGCTTCCGCAAGGCGCTTTTTTGCATCTTCATCGCCCATTTCCATTTTTTTTGCCAGCTCGATTTCTTCCTCCGCGCTAAGAAGAGGCACTTTTCCGATTTCTTTCAGATACATCCTGACCGGGTCTTCTATACTAATGCCATCCGGCACCGACAAGTCGATATTCTCCACATCCACTTCGTCTTCTTCCGTCAGGATGATTTCCTCATCATCCACATCGTCCTCCTCCGTAATACGGAGTACGTCCACGCTATTTTGTTCCAATGTTTCCAATATCTTGTCAAACTGTTCCTCCTCCAACGGCATATCGTTGAAGAAATCGCTGATTTCCTGATATTCCAAAACATTCTTTTTCTTTTTCGCAGCGTTCAGAAGCTCTTTCAAACGCTCCTCAAACTTTGCTTGTGTGTTTTCATCCATTTTTTGGTTCCATCCTTCCTCATGTAGTCATAGTATTATCATACATCCAAAGAAATATGCGTTTTGCTAAGTTCTTCCAATGCTTTTTTTCCTGCAATTACCTGATTTAATGCATCTACATCCGTTCCCATCCTGCCGGAATAATATTCATAGCTGTCTCTTTTTACCGTATAGACGATATCATGAAGGGCCTTTTCCCTCTCCTGCTTTGTCTGCAGCTCTTCCAATTTCGTATTGAAAAGCTCCGCCGCTTTGCGTTGTTCCTCTTCATCAGCAAACTGGCTGATCAGCGCCGCCGGTTCAAACCCTCCCTGTACAAGCCCGGCAAAAAGCTTGTCCGCCACCTTCCTGTACAGTTCATCTGTAAAATCTTCCGCCCCAATATATTTTGCAATTTTAGGATAAACCTCCGGTTCATCCACGATCCATGTAATCAGGAGCCTCTGCGCCTTTTTCTTATTCTCATCCGGCGTATTTTTCTTCTCCGCCAGGCCGGATTTCGGACGCAGCGTCTGCCTGACAAGCCCGGTCTGCGCCGCATAAGAAGCAACTAACTTTCTAAGGTTTTCAAAGCCTATACGATATCTTTCCGCCACCGCTTCCAGATAATTCTCCCTCTCCACTTCCTCGGGAAAACCACAAAGCTTCTTTGCGATTTCCCTATGGAACCTGGTCTTGGATTCCGGGTCTTCCAGATTATATTCCCGCTCCAACATCCGCAACTCAAAGAAAAAGCCATTCTCCGCCTCTTCGATCCGCCTGCGGAACTCCTCCGCCCCCAAGTTCTTCATAAACTCGTCCGGATCCTTATAGGGTTCCATATTAATCACTTTCCCGCTCAACCCCGCTTCTTTCAGGATCCCGATAGCCCTAAGGGCCGCATTAGTCCCCGCCCCATCGCTATCATAGGCTAACAGGACTTCTTTTACATACCGTTTAAGCAAATTTGCCTGCCCCGTGGTAAACGCCGTCCCAAGGGACGCCGCCGCCTGATGAAAGCCTGCCTGATGCATGGCAATCACATCCATATATCCTTCGCAAAGGATCATATGATCCTGTCTGGCCGTCCTTGCAAAATTCAACCCATATAGATTCCTGCTTTTATCAAAAACCAGCGTTTCCGGGGAATTCAGATATTTTGGCTTGGCCTCGCCCATCACCCGTCCGCCAAAACCGATTACCCGGTGGTTGATGTCCTGAATCGGGAACATGACCCGGTTCCAGAATTTGTCATGCAGCCCCCGCTTTTCATCAAAGGCGGCCACCCCGGCTTCTTGTATCAAATCATCCCCGTAACCTTTGGAATGCAGATATTGCACCAGATCATTGCCCGACATGCTGGCAAAACCGAGGCCGAATTTCTTCATCGTCTCCCCGGAAAGGCCCCTCTCCTGCAAATACCGGTATCCTCTCTCCCCTCTGCCGGAACGGAGCTGATAGTAAAAATACCTGGCAGCTTCTTTATTCACCTCTAACAGCTTGCTTTTCCTGCTTTCTTTTCTTTTCACTTCTTCGGAATATTCTATTTCCGGCAGATCCACCCCGGCCCTGTCGGCTAACAGCTTTACCGCCTCCGGAAAGCTGTAATTTTCATATTCCATGATAAATGTAAATACATTTCCGCCCGCCCCGCAGCCAAAACAGTAATACATTTGTTTGCCGCCGGAAACGGAAAAAGAAGGCGATTTTTCATTGTGAAAAGGGCATAAGCCGAAATGGTTCGCCCCCTTCTTCTGCAGCCGTACATAACCGGATATCACATCCACAATATCGTTTTTCATCCGTACTTCTTCCACTAATTCGTCTGGATAGTACATCTTTTATATGCGCCCCCTTACCCGGAACTTCATCCGCAATTGTGCGGATACCTTTTAAGGATTCCCGATCCTCCTAATAATGCCATGACTTTGGAATAAACAATTCTTCATATTGCGCAATGGCAAACCGGTCCGTCATTGCACCTACATAATCGCATACGATCATCTCCGGCGCCTCGCCGCATTTTTCCATCCGGGCCAGCAAATGCACCGGCAGCTTTTTTAAATGTTTCAAATAATATTCATAAAGGGACGCCATCAACATTTCCGCTTTTTCTTCCTGGCTCTTAGCTTCTTTATTCTGGTAGACGCGTTCAAACATAAATCCTCTCAGCTTTTTCATAGCCTCCTCCACCGCAGGGGAGAAATGGATATCATCCTTCTCATAACTGTAAGTTACCAAATCATGGATAAAATGATCCAGCCTTTTGCCCGTCGTATCCCCTATTACTTCGCTGATCTCTTCCGGCACGTCGGATTCCCTAAGAATCCCGCCCCGGATGGCATCGTCCATATCATGATGTATGTATGCTATCTTATCCGAATACCGTACGATCTTCCCTTCCAATGTATAAGGCATCCCTTTGGTCTGATGATTCCGTATCCCATCCTTTACCTCATCCGTCAGGTTCAGCCCCTGCCCGTCCTTCTCCAGGACGTCCACCGTCCGTACGCTTTGCTCGCTATGGCAGAACCCGTAAGGGCATATGGCGTCCAAAGCCCTCTCCCCTGCATGTCCAAAAGGGGTATGCCCCAAATCATGCCCCAATGCGATTGCTTCCACCAAATCCTCATTGAGCCTAAGAGCCTTCGCGATTGTCCTGGCATTCTGGGAAACTTCCAAAGTATGCGTCAGCCTTGTCCTGTAATGATCCCCTTCCGGGGTCAGGAATACCTGGGTCTTATCCTTGAGCCTACGGAAAGACTTGCTATGCAGTATCCTGTCCCGGTCCCTTTGATAAACCGGCCGGATATCGCACTGCTCTTCTTCCCTGGACCGTCCTTTGGAACACATGCTCAAAGAAGCATACGGGCTTAAGTACTCCTTTTCCCACTGTTCCAGCTTTTCGCGGATCAACATTCCCATGACAGAACCACCATCCTCTCATACAGAACACTTAGTTGTTCATTTAAAATATTCGGCATCCGGACAAAAAATCCTTTTTTTTAATAAAAGATTTTATCAGCGGCATATATTATAGATAAACTCCGCATTTTTATCCATCGCTTCATACGCGGTTTTAAACGGGGACATCTGAAACACATGCCACATGCCTTCAAACAGATCCATCCTCACCGGCACATTGGCCTTTATCATTTTCTCGTGGAGCATTACGGAATCATCCAGCAGCACTTCGTTGCCCCCTACCTGGATATAGGTGGACGGGAACTCCGTAAGATCCCCAAACAACGGCGAAATCAGCGGATCCTTCAGATCCCGCCCTTCCGCATAATTATGAACCATCTGGCCAATATAATCCACGTCCAATACCGGATCCACATCTTTCCTTGTCTGATAGGACTGCCCGGATGCCGTCAGATCCGTCCACGGCGACATCAACGCCAGCCCTCTTGGCAGCAGCCTGTTTTCGCTCTTCAGCTTATGGACCAGCGCCAATGCCAGATTCCCTCCTGCCGAATCCCCCGCGATCATCACATCCCTCGCCCCATATCCTAACAGCATCAAATAATCCCACGCCTTCATAGCGTCCTCTAAGGCCGCCGGATAAGGATGTTCCGGCGCTAGACGGTAATCAAAACAAAGCACGTCCATAGAAGTGGACATGGCCAGCTTCGTCGTCAACGTCCTGGCATACAGGCTGCTCCCCGTAGAATACCCTCCCCCATGGCAATAAAGGATTACATATTTTTTCATATGGGCGCGGTTGACCGATATCCACTCCGCATACATATCTTCTATCACTATTTCCCGGATCACGGTATCTTTACTGTTCCCAAGAATCGCTCCAAAATGATCCTGGGATTGCCTATGCTTCTCAATATCCACATTCTCCACTACGCTGTGTACCCTTTTTATCAAATTCATTAAATTCATATTTTTCTTATCCGTCAACGCCATACCTACCCCAATCTTTTGCCGCCCTCTTTCAGATCAAACGGCAAACTTTCTTCAACTTCCCCGTTATGGAGACTGATTTCCATGTTTTCTTCCCCAATTTTATCACATAATCTCTAAATTGTGGTATACTCTAAGAAAAGAAATTATAAAATGAGGATTCCTTATGGCTAAGAAGAAAAAAAACGACAGAAAAATATGGTATGAGCTGGATCTATCCGCCATCGTCTACCCTACCTTGCAGCGCAGGGATTTTTCCTCTGTTTACAGGCTGTCTGTCGTACTTAAGGAAGCCATCGATCCGGACATCCTCCAGCAGGCCGTGGATATTGCCTTACAGCGCTTTCCCACCTATAAAGTGGCCATCCGCAAAGGGCTTTTCTGGCGGTACCTGGAAACCAACCACCGGCCCGGCCCCTTCGTCCAGCCGGACATTAAAAACCCATGTATGCCTATGCCTTTTAAAGCAAACAACCGCTACCTCATCCGCATTTATTATCATGAATGCAGGATCGCGCTGGAAGCCCATCATAGCTTAGGGGACGGGACAGGCGGCATGTGCGTGCTGCAGACCATTACCGCCGTATACCTGAGGCTTTTAGGGCATTCCGTTTCCAACGGCGGCTTCGTATTGGATATCGAAAGCCCGCCAGATCCGGAAGAGCTGGAAGACGCTTATATGCGCTATGCCAACGCCCAGGTCCGCCCGCCCCGCCCCGGGGAAAAAGCTTACAGGGTCAGGGGGACGAAAGAACCCTTCTATACTTTGAACATCATCGACGGCATCATGTCCGTCCAGCAAGTGATGGCAGTGGCGGCAAAATACAATGCCACGATTACGGAATACCTGAATTCCGTCCTCCTTTACGCCCTCCTTCAAAAACAGTCCCACGACTGGCACCGGAAGCTGCGGCCTGTAAAAATCGCCATGCCCGTCAACCTAAGACGTTTTTTCCCATCGAAAACATTGCGGAATTTCATTACCATGGTATATCCCTCCATCGATCCAAGGCTGGGGGAATACACTTTTGATGAAATCGTAATCCATGTAAGGAATTATATGCGTTATTATATTAATGAAAAGTTTTTGCGGGGCGACATCACGACAAACGCAGCAACCCAAAAAAACCCGCTGATACGGGTCGTCCCGCTTTTTATCAAAGATTTCACCGTCCGGCTTTTTTATACAAAAGTCCAGGATCGGAATTCCTCTGCGGGGCTGACGAATATGGGAGCCTTAAAAGTGCCTGAAGATATGAAGCCTTATATCGAACGGTTTGATATTTATATGGGCCAGCCTTTCTCTTCCCGTACAAACTGCGCCATTGCCAGTTTTGAAGATACGCTTACCATTAATTTTGCCAGTAGTATAAAAGAAGCGGATGTGGAACGCTATTTCTTCCGCAAACTGGTGCAGGACGGCATTCATATTAAAATAGAAAGCAACCGGTAACGGCTGCAGGAAAGGAACGGTGATCTAAATGTCATATTGCGTAAATTGCGGAGTGGAACTGGATTCTTCGTTAAAGTCCTGCCCTCTTTGCCATACCCCCGTCATCCATCCCGGCGAACTGCAAAAAGCGGGCTTTACCTCCCCTTATCCCGAACAAAAGGGGCAAGTGGAGACAGTAAAAAGAAAAGATTTGGGCATCCTTATAACCATCGTGTTATCCGCTACAGCTATAGGATGCGCGTTGTTAAATCTGTTTGTTTTTACCGGCAGCCTCTGGTCGCTGCTTATCATCGGCATATGCATTATACTCTTCGTGCTGTCCATTCCCGCTGTTATCTATACCAAACAGCCCATTTATCTTTCCCTCCTTCTGGATGGAATCGCCATCGGCGTTTATCTGTATATGATAACCTTTTTAACGGCTTCCGCCAGATGGTTCTGGGAACTGGCCGTGCCTATTGTAGCTTTAGCGACCATTCTGGCAGAACTGCTCACCCTATGCATACGCCGGCTGCCCGTCTCCATCATCGCTACGGCGCTCTATCTTTTTGCGGAAGCCGCCATTCTTTGCGTGGGGATTGAATTGTTCATAGACCGCTATTTCGGCAAGCCTCTCTCTTTATCCTGGTCAGCCATCGTCCTGACCGTCTGTGGGATCATCGTCATCGCCCTGATCACCCTGCTTTCCACAAGGAGGCTCCGGGAAGCAGTACGCCGCAGGCTTCATTTTTAACCGAATCCTCCATGTCAGGGCAACTTGCTGCGATAACACCCGTCGGAAATTTGAAATTTCCGACTGCGATCAGGGCAATCCCCGGCTCTGACTCAAATTGCCGATTGAAAAATCAGCTATCAAGCTGATTTTTCAATCTAATACCCATTTCTGAACAACCTGCCGCGATGAAGCGACGAGAAAAGCCGGAAGGCGGTTTCTCGTCTGCTATCAAAGCTATTTGTGCCCGCTCAGAAACACCCCCTGCTGTTGAGCTGAAATTGCCAAAGGCAATTAGGACTTCTCTTCACACTAACCACCATGATTCCGCTTCGCGGAATCTCAAAATCCCAAGACAAGCA
>CAOKPU010000030.1 GCA_948470755.1 uncultured Lachnospiraceae bacterium
TGTCATTCAGATAAATCGTGCCATCTTTGGAAGCAGCCATTTTTTCTTCTAAGAGCTGCTCTGCTTTATTATAGGCTGATCTATCCTCTACCTTTTCCGCAATTCCTTCCTCTGTATCAGCCGCTTTCTTTTCTTCCAATGCTTCCTCTATTTTTTCTTCCTTTTCTGCCGCCTTTTCTTTTGTCTTTTCAATCAGTTCTTCAGAATTTTTCTTCCTTTCTTCTCTGAGCTTGTCGCTCATGTTCAGCATAAAATCATTTCTCACACAGGCAATTGCACAATATCTTCCATTTTCGTCTATATAACTATGCCGATATACAACATTCCAACCACTTGACTTATAAATACCATCCATCAGCTTTGTTGCCGATTCAACGCCCCTGATCAGCTCCTTCGTTTCCTTTGCCTGCTCCGGATCGTTCTGCATCTTTTCCAAAAGCTGTGGATTGATTGTTAAAGTTTTACCACTTTTTGCTGTCTGGTAAGAATTTCCAACCTTGAATTCTACGCTTGGCGCAAGTTTTTCCAATTCTTTCATGTACTCTGCTGTACTTTTTGTTTTGCTGTTTCCTGATGCATTTTCTGTATCCTTCTTTTTTACACTATTTGCCACATTGTTTCCTGCCATGCTCTGTGCCGCATAGCTGCTGTAATTGTTTGTAATCTCCATTGCCATAATTTTTGTCCTCCTTGATAAAAAATTTATTTAGAAATCCATTTCTACGCTGTGCCTATAACATTTTAAATAATTTAATATACCAATTTTCTTTCATTCTTTCATAAGGAATCTGCACTAACACATCCTTTGAATCTCTCTCATAATAACAAATTTCTGCTGCACCGCCTAAACCGGGAAGTTTATAAAATCCGCCAAAAACAATGCATATATCCCCTTCTACGTTGTTCTGGCATAGGAAATCATCAAAAGCCTCCCTTTCCACATAGACAAACTCATCATCATATGAGATCATCCCGCTTAATTCCTCGATATCACATGAAACAATTTCATTTTTCACACCATATTTACCGACCATAATATCGTGACTTTCATTACACCTCCCATAAGAATGGCTATGTACAGCCAGCATTACAATTATAATTATCAGAAAAGCCCCGACTGCCATACATACACACATTTTTTGACGATATGGACGAAAATCTGCAATTTTTTCCATCCGCCTTTTCATTTCCGCAAAGTCTTTTTCCCCAACATAGGTAGCGGCAGGCGGTACATCCCCCATTGCCGAACGCAACAGCTTCAAACTTTTCAATAATACCATGCCATACTCATGAGCTGCTTTTCCGCTGTTCTGTATGCAAACCCTGTCACAAATATCTTCCATGTCCGCCCGAAAAGTCTTTTGAAAAATTGTCAGACACGGATTAATCCACAAAAGACATCGCAGTATATCCCACGCAAAACCATACCATAAATGCCCCAAACGGATATGCGTCTGCTCATGCTGTATAATTGCTTTCAGTTCCACTCTATTGCAATTGTCCACTATTACTTTAGGCAGGACAATTTTAGGCTTTAACAATCCAATCGTAAACGGTGTGACATTCATATCTGTAACATAGATACAGATATTCTCAAACATGACGCTTTCCATTCCGGCAACTGCTTTCCGAAGGCGCAGTCGCTTTCCAAATATACAGATAACAGCCATCAGAATGCCTGCCATATAAATGCGGTCAGCCCACAGCCATGAAGTTGTTGCTGCCGTAATCCTCCATGTTACTTTGATAACAGCTTCATTTTCGTAAAACAGTTTCAACTTTCCAAGAAACGGAATAACAAGGAATAATGCCCACAGCATTCCCTTTAAAAAAGTCCGTTCTGCAAAAAACTTTTTCCGAAGCAGCATCACAACCCCAACCAGCACGAAAGAAAAGGCGGCACACCGTACAAGCTGGGTAGTGTAATACACCGCACAAAAATCCAGAAGGTTGCTGATCCATGTCCAGTCCGGCATGACAGTCACCGCTCTTTGTTCGGGAATTCCGTTCCCCGTCCTTTGCTTTTCTCCAGAATCTCCTCCAGTTCCTTTATCTGCTCATCTGTCAAATCAAAGCTCTGCAGCAGAGCCGCCATTGCATTTGTCCCGCTTCCGGAAAAATAGCTGTCCACAAACTTTCTGCTTTTCTCCCTCACGCATTCTTTCTTCTGTTTCAGCACATAATAGTGGTAAACCCTTGAATCATGCTCATCCACGATATAACCTAAGACATCCTTCTGGTTCAGGCGGTTCATCAGCACTCTTACCATCCTTTGCGACATATCCACATTTCCCTGCATCTTTTTATAGACCTCAGAAGATGTCAATGGTGTATCGCTCGCCCATAAAACTTCCATAATCTGCCATTCACTCGGCGTAATCTCTTCCTTTGCCATATTTTTCCTTCCTTTTTTTATTTTGTTTCTTTATCTATCGGTCAATTATCATTAATTATTAAGAGTCGTTGACGTTTTATCTAATCAAATATCGAAGATATTCATGTTGGTATTCCAAACTCCTTTATATCATATTTCAAAATTCTCATAATCCATTTCTTTGAATTCTGAAAAACAGAACTCTTGAAGTCAATTTCTCAAACTTCTTGAATTCCGGTCATTATGCGGCTTTTTACCTGTTT
The DNA here is from genome assembly GCA_948470755.1 of uncultured Lachnospiraceae bacterium. Lineage (GTDB taxonomy): Bacteria > Bacillota > Clostridia > Lachnospirales > Lachnospiraceae > Kineothrix. The sequence goes on from CAOKPU010000030.1 coordinate 2,638, forward strand.
TTCATTGTTTGGCATGGAATTATCCCTCTTTCATTTCTCATTTCATTCTTACACGATAATTATTGTTGGAATTTAACTTTGACATTCTCTGCCTTGCCTGTTCCCTCTGCTCATCACTTACCATCCTCGGCTTACGATAAGTAACGTGTGATTTCGGCATGGAATAAGTCTTATCAATGTCCGTCTGCTTCAGCAGCTTATAACTGTCAGGATAATCAGACACAAGCCGATCCAGCTTACGCATCACGGACTTATCCCTTGTGTAGACAGTGGCGGCCTGTTCTCCAGCATTGTAATTTACTACGGTTTCCATTTCATACTTTGTTAAATTTGTCATAATCTGATACCCTCCTGTTTCTGCATCAAAAAAGGACTGCATCTCGCAATCCCTTTTCCAGTGTGTTCCTGCCCTGTTTTCTCCCATTCTTTTCTTAGCTGCTTCAATGCCGCCAATTTCCAGTAGTTTGCTGTGGTTCTGCTGCCTCCATACTCTTTCCCGATTTTAGCATCTGTATAGCCGAGGAAAAAGTACATTAACACAACCATGCGCCTTTGCTCTGACAGTGTGCATAATGCGTCTGCCAAACATCTGCTTGCCACAATAATTTCTTGCCCTTTTACAGCAAAAACAATCGGTTTATCGTACTGTTCAAAGTAACTATCCATTGTACAGGCATTTCATACCGCCGTATCCTAAAAAAAGGATACAGTTACCACACCCTCCGCAATCCCATTTTTCAAAACAGGAAACGGCGGCTGTATGTGTCTGCAAAATATCTGATTTTATATTTTTATTGCATTATCCTCAAAGTATCTTTTTCTTTTTCGATACGATATAAAACACTGTTCCTATCAATGCGACGATAAATTCCGTCAGTGGGTAAGCGCACCATACGCCCGTCATTTTCAAGAGCGAGGAAAGCAGGAACGCTACTGGCACAAGGACGAAAAAGCCCCTTAAAAGCGAGATAATTTGTGCCGGACGGGGACGTTCCGTTGACGTGAAATAAGTCGCCGTAATGATGTTAAATCCCATGAACGGACAGGCAAGGAAATACAATTTCAGCCCCATTACCGCAAACTCCTGTAAAACTTCATTCCGTTCACTGTTAAAAATATAGGCAAGCTGTGGTGCGCGGAAGAATATCGTAAGATAAACCATACCCGACAAAAACAGCATTGTAACCATTGCGTATTTCCATACGGCTTTTACATTCTTTCTGTTCCCCGCTCCGTGATTTAAGGAAAGAAGCGGCTGGATTCCCTGTGAAAGCCCCGTATATATGGCGACAGCCACAAGCGAGATTACCGTGATAACGCCAAAAGCCGCCACGCCGGTATTTCCCTCCAGACGTAGAATAATGAAATTAAACAAAAGCATGACAACCCCCGAAGTCAGTTCTGTGACAAGGGGCGGCACGCCGCTTGACACAATCCCTGATACCACTTCCATTTCCGGCAAGGATTTCACAAAACGGAAGCGGTTCTTCCTGCGGATAAAATAGGACGACAATACACCCATGCTGATGACAGGCGCTAAACCCGTGGCAAGGATTGCTCCGAATATCCCCATGCGGAGCGGGAAAATGAAAATATAATCAAGCGCAACATTAGACATGCTTCCGGTAATCATTGCTGTCATAGAAAGAGAGGGGCTTCCATCATTCCGCACAAAGCATTGCAGAAGATTATTCATCAAAAAGGCAGGGGCAAACATCAGCATGACACGGAGATAGGTATTTGTCATGGAAAATACCGTATCGTCAGCTCCCAGTATCTTTGTGACAGCGCCGGACAGGAACGCCCCCGACAGCACGAACAAAACCGAAAAAGACAGGGCGATATAAACCGCATTTGTGAAAACAGAATCCGCCCGTTTGTTTTCTCCACGGCTTTTCAAAAGAGAATACCTTGTTCCACCGCCCATACCAATCATCAGCCCCGTTCCGTTGATAATACAGAACACGGGAAAAGCAAGATTGAGGGCGGTCAGACCATTTGCCCCCAGACTGGCAGATACAAAAAAAGTGTCCGCTAATGTGTAGCAGGAATATGCCATTTGTCCTAAGACATTCAGCGATACATACCTTAAAAAATCTTTGAAAATATTTTTGTTCATTATACTGCCTCCCTGTTATCAATAAAGGCATCCGAGTCTGCCGTCAAAATCTGAAAGGGTGGCAGCCCCAAACGCCTTTTAATCATTTCATAAAACAATAAAAAAGTGTGCGCCCTCCCGGAGTTTTTTCGTATCATAGGAAATTGCAGAGCAATTTCCTATGATGATTCAGGTGTCAAAAGGCCCATCCGGCGGCCCCGTCTGGCAGATTGCACACTAGATTTGTGCAAACGGCTTTTGCACGATGGAGAGGAGACTCTAAAATCGTGGAAGCCTCTGCTGAACACGATTTTTGCTTTCCGAGGCTCATCGGAATGTCCCGTGCAACAGAGTGCGCACAAATCTTTTGTGCAATCTGCCAGACGGAGCCGCCGGATGGGCCTTTTGACACCCAAATCCTATGATGCAAAAAAACTCCCATACACAAATAGCCTTTGTGTACGGGAGCGTTTCAAACCGTTGTGCTTATGATAGCATAAGGCAGATAGAAAAGCAAGTCCCACACGAAATGAAGCATGCCATTCATCTCATCCAGGAACTGGCCTCTAAGATCAATGAGATCGTGGCAGCTATCAAGCGTATCATGAATGAGGAAATCCATTCCCCAATCCTTACCATTCCGGGTATCAGCTACCGCATGGCGCCATGATCCTTGCTGAAATCGGCGACTTTAACCGTTTTGATTCCCCGGACAAGATACTTGCCTATGCAGGGTTATCACCTTCCACTTACCAGTCGGGACAGCTCGACGGCTCCTATTCACACATGGAAAAACGGGGTTCCAGATACCTCCGCTATGCTTTATTCAATGCCACAAAATATGTCTGTCACTGGGATGATACTTTTGGTAATTATCTTGCCAAGAAACGGACGGAAGGCAAACACGATAATGTTGCGATATCCCATGCAGCGAAGAAGCTTGTAAGGGTGATCTATCAGCTCGAAAGATCCGGTCAGCCATACCATAAGGCGGTCTGATTTTCTCCTGTAAATATCTCCTTTTTGAGCGCCAGTAATGACACTCTGTTTGTTATGCGGTTTTCAAGGTTCTAAGAACTAAATTTCCATTCCTGCATATCTGAAATCCATTCATAAGCATTTCTCCGCAGAAATGACAATTGCTCAAGAAATTCAAAAAAGTACAAATTATCAAAATCCTTTCTCAAATACTCATTTAGTTGATTATCATCAATAATTTTCTTCCAAACAGGGGTCTTCGCCCCTCCGCCCCCTTTCTTTCCGCCGGGGCATACAACCCGCCCGGATGGGTTTCCACTAGCAACAAACTCCTTGTAGCTTCTTTTTAAGTTTGGTATAATAGAACACAGATCAAGACAGGCAGGGAGGTTTTCCATATGTATTTGCAGCGTATGAAAAAAGCTTTTTTTAACCTTTCATTAACCTCAAAACTAAAATATACTTACACAATCTTGATTTTCATCTGTTTTTTCTGCAATCTCCTGATCTTATACGGATTTTTCTCCAAAGAAATGCAAAAGACAGTTTCCGCCCTTACCTCACAGACCGTAGACACCGTGTCCCAGGGCGTAGATCATTCCCTGTCCACCATTTCCAAAAGTTCCACTTATCTGCTCGGAACGGCAGAAGTGCAAAATTATCTCCGGGATATGAACCATTCGGAATATGCCATTTCCTCCAAACAGCTCCGCAACTTCCTTTATATGTCGCTGGAATCCATGCCCCTCGTTTCTTCTATTATTGTCATGCAGCCATCGGGCGCGTATGAAGGGGCCGCACGGTATACGCTTCCTTCCATACAAATGGATTCCCTGGAAAATACCTCCTGGTACGAAAAACTATATGCCCAAAAAGGGGCGCCCATATTGACCATCAACGCAGACGGTTTCTTTGCTTTTGAAGACGGCGGCAATTATGTTTCCTTGATCCGCCTGATCAACAGCACGGAAGACGCACAGCCTGCCGGCTATCTGTTTATTAATATTTCCGTGGACTCGCTGCTTTCCTTTGCCCGGGAAGATGAAAACAACTATTCTGATTTCTGCGTATTCTCCGGAAGGGATATCATCCTTCCTTTTGCCAATGATGATTTGAACCTTTGGTTCCAGGATCCTGCTGCGGATTCCCTGCCTGCAGAAAATATCATCCGGCTTAACGGGGAGCGTTATCTTTTGCTGAATTTCCAGGCTTCCACCCTCGACTGGAACTATATGGCGGCCATCCATTACAGTTATCTGACCCACCAGCACCAGACGTTCCTCCTTATTTCCATCATTATTATCCTGATCAGCTTCCTATTTTTCCTGCTGATCGCACTGGGTACCAACCGGTTTATCACCGCCCCTCTCTGCCGGCTTATGAATGCCATGAAAAAACCGGAAACCGGGGATTTTAACCATGCAAACGTCACCCCCTATTATGACGAGATCGGCCAGCTCCAAAATGCTTATAACGATATGGTCGATAAGATACAACAGCTCCTGGAATCCAAGGTTGCGGAGCAGAAAAAATTGCGCCATACTGAGCTGAATGTACTCCAGGAACAAATCAAGCCCCATTTCCTTTATAACAGTTTAGGGGCCATCTCCTATCTGGTAACATCGCGGCAAAATGAAAAGGCATATGACTTAATCATCTCCTTGTCGGAATATTACCGGGAAAGCTTGAGCAAAGGGGATAAAGTCATACCATTATCCGCTGAAATCAATATTGTCAAAAATTATTTGAAACTGCAGAAAGTCCGCTTCCCGGAAGTTTTCCGGGATGAATATGAGATTCAGGAAGAACTTCTTTCCCGCCGGATTCCAAAGCTTATTTTACAGCCCCTGGTAGAAAATTCGCTTTATCATGGCATCATCCCTACCTGCGATTACGGGATTATAAAAATAAGTGTATTTTCAGATGCCGGATATCTCTTCATCCGTATCTCGGACAACGGCATCGGGATATCGCCAACCGATCTTGAAAAAATATGGGATTTGAAAACCGACCGTCCTTCCCAAAGCTTTGGTTTAAGAGGCACGATCGAACGGATGCAGATTTTTTATGAAATGCAGGATATCTGCACGATAAACAGCCGCCCCAACGAAGGAACCACCATTACTTTTTCCATTCCACTGAATAAAACGGAGACGCAGGATGAACCACTCGATTTTTAAAGTTATTATTGTAGATGACGAAGAGTTAGCCCGCAAAATGCTCATCACCGGCACCAACTGGAACGCTCTGCACATGGAAATCATCGCGGAAGCCATTTCCGGGCAGGATGCCCTTTCCATTATGGAAGAGCAGATACCGGACATCCTTTTTACCGATATAAAAATGCCCTATATGGACGGCATCGAACTATGCCATATCGTCACCAGGCGCTACCCCCATGTCAGGATCGTCGTTACGACTGCTTTTAAAGATTTCGATTACGCCCAGCAATGCATCAGCCTCGGCGTTTCCCATTTCCTTTTAAAGCCAATCAACCGCAGCGACCTGGTATCCATCCTTTTAAAACTCCGGGAGCAAATCGAAAACGAAAAGCAACAGTGGCTTGAATTCGACCATCTTAAAAAAATATTGGAAAAAAACTATGCTTTCCTCAGGGAACGTTTCCTGCTGGAGTTTTGCGAGAACAGCACACGGTCTGTTTCCACGGAAAAACAGATTTCTTATTATTTCCCGGACGGCATTCCTTCCTATATACAAGTTACCCTTTTGGAAGCCCATTTTCCCCACTCCGGCAACCTGACGGAAGAAGAACATCTCCTGCAGGACATGAAAAACCTGGAATTTATCAAAAACTATCTGGGGGAAAATAAAAATGTGGAAATATTCGGGGATAACAACCATCATTTAGTTATGCTGGCTTACTCCCCGGAAGTGCAGGTCGTTTCCCTCTGCGAACAGCTCCAGCGCAGCATCTACCAGACTTCCGGCCATGAAATCCTGTTCGGGGTCGGCAACCACTATGATAATTTTTTCAAAGCGGAAGTTTCCTGGTCCGAAGCGCTGGAATCCCTCAAATTCAGCCGCTATATGCCTAACCGCCCTATTGTCATCTACCAAAACGATATCCATGTGCAAAATACCGATTGGATCTCCTCCCCCGCAGAATTGGAGGATATCAAATTTTATATAAAAGCAGGACTCCCCGATTCTGTCCAAAAGCTCCTTGCGCCGCTTTATATGGAGCCGGATGGCGCTTTGACCAGCCTGGAACATGCCCGCATGTTATCTATGACTTTATTATCCTCTGCCGTCAATGCGGCAAACGATATCGGCATCCCGTTAAACGACTTGTTTCCTGATTCCGGCAATTCCCTCCTGCAGATTCTGCTCGGCCCCACCAGCCAGGAACTGCGCAGCCAGACAAGCGCCTTCTTAATCCGGCTTACGACGGAAATCGCCGCATACCGGACCAATAAAAGCAAAACCATCCTATGGGAAGTCCTGCAGTACATACAGACTCACCTGACGGACTCCTCCCTTTCACTGAATTCCGTAGCCGAAACGTTCCACATGAACGGCAGTTATTTAAGCCGCACTTTTACGAAAGAGCTGGGATTCAGCTTTTCCAAATATTTAAACCGGCTCCGCATGGAGCATGCGATCACGCTGTTAAACACCACTGACTTAAAGGCTTACCAGATCGCCGAAGCCGTGGGCATCCCGGATGCTTATTATTTCAGCAACTGTTTTAAGAAATATACCGGCACATCGATCAGAGATTACAGAAAAGGAACAACATGATTGTTGTTCCTCTCCCAATTCCCTTTAAATATATTTCCCGTCCACTTCCATATCCAATTCCTGGTAAGAAAAATAGTCGAAATCAGCAGGAAGCGCCGTCCCCAGTCCGTCCACGCTGAACATCCCGGTAAAAGCCCCCGTAAACGCAGCATCATAAACCGCTTTTATATATTCATCCGACAGCTTGGCGGAATCAAACCGATAGGCCGTTTCCTGCCATAATTCCCCGTCAAAAGAATAGTAATATTGGTAAGAAATACCCCTTACCTGCACTTTCAAATAAATATACTCCGCATCATCCGGCACCGGGATCGGATTCTCCTGGTATACGCTGAAGGTTTTTCCTAAATCCGTCGCTGTGACATCAATGACCCTTCCGTATTTTTCATTCCATGTAACCTGTATACAAGACCAGTTCTTCGTATTATAATAACAGCTTAACCCGGCAGACTGCTGGATATTTTTCGGCCGGTAAGACATCTTCGTCTCCGCGTCAAACGTAAAGCTCTGCCATCTCCTGGCCACATGCGCCTGCAAAAATGTGGATGCCAGCGACTGTCTTCCGTACAGCCTCAAATGCCCCGGCCGGCTTTGCAGGGACATAGTATCCTCTTCCAGAGGAACTCTAAGCGTCTGGAAAGAAAGGCCCAATCCCTTCTCGTTAAAATCATCTTTCCCGCTTCTTGCTTCCCCCTCGCAGCCTGCCGCGTCCACAGGTGCTTCCACTTCCACCATTCCTTTATGCCCGCCCACAATATGGGGCCAGCCGTCGTCATCCCATATCACCTTTTGGATGCCGGTCTCCCTTCCGAGCGGGCACCACCCCCTTTGCTCCGCCACGGACTCCGTATGGTGGTGTATCGGCCTTCCCATCAAATGGGCAAAATACCATTCCCCGGTTTTCGTCTGTACCAAAGATCCATGGCCCGCCTTCTGGATCGGATGAAACGGGGCGTCCAATGTCGTCAGCATAGGCTCCCCCGGCTGCGTCATAAAAGTTCCCCGCAAAGATTCCGCCCTTGCCACCCGTTCCTGATGGGCATATACCGTCCCGCCCTGTGCGACAAACAGATAATAGTAACCATTGATCTTATAGATATGCGGCCCCTCCGTAAAACGGTCGGGCGTCCCTTTATAAATCACCCATGGTTCCCCCACCAGCTTCTTTTCCTCTTCCGAATATTCCGTACACATAATCCCGTAAAAAGGATGGTGGAAGCTCCTCGGATCCCAATATTGGTTCAACAGATATTTCCTTCCATCGTCATCATGGAACAAAGATGCATCAAACCCCGCCGTATTCAGTATGACCGGATCCGACCACGGCCCCATGATATTTTCCGCAGTAATCAAATAATTGATACAGTCTTTATAGGCTCCGTCCGTTACCTTCACATCCGTATAGACCAGATAAAATTTCCCGTCATGATAAGACAGGTCCGGCGCCCAGACGCCGCCGGAATCCGGGTTCCCCCACATGTCCAGAAGCCTTTTTTCTTTCAACGGATAAGTAATCAGTTTCCAATGCGCTAAGTCTTTGGATTCATGGATCCGTACCCCCGGCCACCATTCAAACGTCGAGGAAGCAATATAATATGTATCATCCACTCTGATCAGGCTGGGATCCGGATGGAACCCGGTTAAAATAGGATTTTTTATTTTCATATGCCTTTTCCTTTCTTCAATCAGCCTTTTACCGCGCCGGCAACCATGCCGCTCTGCACTTGGTTGCTGAACAGCAGATAAATTACAACCGTCGGCAGCGTCGCCACGACAAGCCCCGCGCCCATCGTTCCCCAATCCGTCGTATACTGCCCTACCATCTGCATAATCCCGACGGTAAGAGTCCTGTATTTTTCAGAATTGATAAAGGTGATCGCAAACATCATCTCGTTCCATGTAGATAAAAAAGTAAAGATGGAAATCGTTGCCAGCGCCGGTTTTACAAGCGGCAGTATGATCGTAAAAAACGTGCGGAATATCCCGCATCCGTCCAGGAACGCCGACTCTTCCAATTCCAAAGGAAGCACCTGGAAAAAGCCGATCATAAAAAAGATAGCCATCGGAAGCGCAAACGCTATGTAAGGAATAATGATCGCCTGGTAGGTGTCCAGCATTTTCAGATTGCGCAGCATAATAAATACCGGCAGAAGCACTGCATGAAGCGGTATCATCAGCCCGATTGAGAAAAAAGGCTTTATGATATGGTTGGCTTTGACCCGCATTCTTGCAATGGCATAGGAAACCATGCAGGCAAGGATATCCGATACCACAATGACGATCAGCGTTACAAAAATGCTGTTCAGCAGATAATGCCCTACATTGGCATTGAATAACGCATTTTGATAATTCGACCAGTGGAATTCCTTCGGAAGCCCCATCACATTCCCGCTGTATATTTCATTATTGTCCTTCAGTGAAAAAAACAAGAGAAAAAGCAAGGGATAAATCTGCACCACTGCAAATGCCGCCAAAACAATATGGAGCAGGACCTTTGTTGGTTTTATCTTCTTCATCTTCTTCCTCCTAATAAGTAATATTTTCTACTTTGAAACATTTTTCAATCAGGAAATAGAAAAACAGGCACTCCAATACGATGAAAATTGCCATAGCGCTTCCCATCCCATATTCCATCCTGGAAAAAATGGATGTATACATCAATGTACTCGGCACTTCGCTTGCATGCAGCGGCCCGCCTTTTGTCAACACCCAGATCAAGTCAAAAAGCTTCAGCGACCCGATGACCGCAAAAGTCAGGCTGACTTTCATGGTGCTTTTGATCAAGGGGATAGTGACATGGAATGCCATCTGCCGTTCATTGGCCCCGTCGATCTGCGCCGCTTCATAAATATCCGCCGGCACGCTCTTGATCCCCGTATAAAGGATCAGCATATGGTACCCGATATACTGCCATACGATCGGGAACAGGGAGGATGCAAGGACGAAACGTTTATCCCCCAGCCAGTCCTGCCCTTGGAAGCCGAAACTTTGTAAGAGGGCGTTCAACGCGCCGTAGTCAGGATTGTAAATCTTCAAAAACAACTGGCCGATCACTACCGTGGAGAGAAGCACCGGGATAAAATAAATGGTCCGGTATACTTTTTCCCCTTTTACTTTTCTTGCCAGTACCAGGGCAAAAAACAGCGCCGGTATTAATTGCCCGATAATGGACGCTATGGCCAGGATCAGCGAATTCCGCGCCGACAGGAGGAAGGCTTCGTTTTTTATCAGTTTCAAATAGTTATCAATCCCAATAAATATCTTCTCTCCGATCCCATCCCATTGCATCGTACTATAATAGCCGGACATGGCAATCGGAACAAATGCCATGACCAGGTAAATCACAAACGCCGGAATTACAAAAATCCAATATGCTTTTTTATTCCCAAGCATCTTCTGCATAACGCATCTCCTTTCTACCCAAGAAAGCTTTTCTAATACTAAGAGAATCCGGAAAAGATTTCCGGATCCTCTGTCATTCAAATTCTGTTCCGCGAAGCGCGGCAGAGTTTGATGATTACTCGTTTATTGTCTGGAGATTTGCACAGAAATCTTCCGGGGTTACAGAGCCGTCAATCAATTTGGCAATCTCATTCATAATCGTGTCTGCTTTTGATCCGCCGGTCAGGGAATCCAGCCAATATACATATCCTGTCGCATCCGCCGTCAGGTTCGCAATTTCCTGCGACAAACGGTTCAAGCCGCTCGTATCGCCCATCTCCGCTTCCCATGCAGGCATTCCTGAACCTGCCAGATACTGGTCTTTGGACATCTTTTCACAAATGTACTGGGCAACCGCCGCTGCCTCTGCCGGATGTTCGCAACTGCTGCTCACAAGGAATGTTTCGCCGGAGCCGCCGTGGAATTCATCAACGGAACCTTTCCCGCCTTCGATCACGGGGAATTTAATGACAGAGATTTTACCTTTTACTGCCGCATCGTCCGCTTCGCAGTCGCCGTTCAGCCAGCTTCCCATAAACATCATGGCTGCCCTTCCCTGCTTGAACGCCGCCACCGCATCGTCTTCCGACGTACCCATGGCGCTGCTTCCAAAGCCGCCTCTTGCCGCAAGTTCCTGTACTTTCCTTGCCGCTTCCGTCAATTCCGGCGTATTGAAGGATGCCGTGCCGTTCAACGCCGCGTTAAAATCTTCCGCCCCAGCCATCCGGATCGCATGAATGCCGAAGATCATCAGGCCCGGCCACAAATCCTTTTCCCCAAGGGAAATCGGCGTAATGCCGGCTGCGCTGAATGCATCCACCGCTTCCAGCAATTCATCATATGTTTCGGGGATTTTCACGTTATTCTGCTCAAACAACTCTGTATTTACATACAACGAAGCAACCGCCACACTATAAGGGTATCCATATGTTTTTCCGTCAAAAATAAAATTATCCAACGTGCCGCCCAGGATCCTGCCCTTTACATCATCCGTCATATACTCATCCAACGGCAATACGAGTTCCGCATCCACATAGGGTTTCATCGTTCCTGCACCCCAATTAAAAAATACATCCGGCAGCTCGTTGCCCGCCATTGCTGTTTTCAATTTTACTTTATAAGATTCCGATTCCGTGCCTTCATGGATGACTTCCACATTCGGCATATCCGTTTTGATGGATTCCAGCGCGTTATAGAACGCGACATAATTGCCATCCGTGGAATTCGGATCCGAGAACTGGGACCATAATGTAATAGTCACCTTTTCCGCAGATGCCTCATCGCCCGGAGCCTCATTGGCATCCGCCTTGGCCGCTTCCTTTCCTGCCTGGACTGCTTCCTGGGTTCCTTCGCTCTCCGCCGCCGCATTTCCCCCTGAATTCCCGCAAGCCGTGCAGCCCAATGCTAACACCGCCGACATCATTAACCCTATCGCTTTTACTAATCGCTTTTTCATAGCCTCTCCTTTCAAAAGTAGTTTTATCATGAAACCATTCTAGCTTTTGCGGCTTGCGTTTAGAATAGAATTACTTTACTATTTTTTAGATTTTTTTGACTAAAAAATAGAAAGATAGAATTTTTTTCCTTTTCATAGAATTTTTTTCCTTCTGCAAAACCATGTTCCGCAAGGCGCGTCTCCGCAGCAAAAAACAACTGCCCTTCCCTTTTACAGGAAGGACAGCTATTTTCTCTTTTGCCTAACGATACCAATCTTTGATCATCGGATAGAGCTTTTTAAATTTTTCATACTTTTCTTCGTATTTTGCCGCAAGATGCGGATCCGGTTCAATCACTTCCGTTACTTTCACCACGGCCCCTGCCGCCGTTTCCACATCGGGATATTCGCCGCAGCCTACCGCCGCAAGCAAAGCACCGCCATACCCCGGCCCTTCCTCGCTGGCGATGATATCCAGTTTCAGGTTCATTACATTGGCAATGATTTTCTTCCAAAGAGGGCTCTTCGCCCCGCCGCCGCAGATTTTGGACCGTTCCACGGCAATCCCGGACTTCCTCGCCGCCTCCAGGGAATCCCTCAATCCGAAGGCCACGCCTTCCAAAACAGCCTGGGTCATATCTTCCCTCGTGGTATCCATGGACATGCCGATAAAAGCCGCCCTCGCCCTCGCGTCATTATGGGGGGAGCGTTCCCCCATCAGGTAAGGCAGGTAAAAAACATTATTTTCCCCCAGCTTTGTAATGCCCGCCTGTTCCGCTGCAAACTCTTTCGTTTTCAGGATGTCCTCATTCCACCATTTATTGCAGGAAGCCGCGCTCAGCATACAGCCCATCAGATGGTAATGGCCGTCCGCATGGGCAAAGGAGTGGAGGGCATTCTTCTCAGCCGCCCGGAACGCCCTGCTGGAAATGAAAATAGTGCCGGACGTACCGAGCGAAATATTGCACGCCCCGTCCCCTACCGTTCCGGTCCCGACTGCGGCGGCCGCATTATCACCGGCCCCGACCACCACCTTCACGCTCTCGGAAAGGCCCGTCCGCGCGGCAATTTCTGGTTTTAAACAGCCTACGGCTTCATAACTTTCAAAAAGTTTTGGAAGCTGTTCTTCCTTCACCCCGCATATTTCCAGCATTTCTTTCGACCATTGCTTCTTTTCCACATCCAGAAGAAGCATCCCCGAAGCATCGGAATAATCCGTACAGTGAACGCCGCACAGGCGGTATGCCAGATAATCTTTTGGCAGCATGATCTTGCGGATCCTGGCAAAATTCTCCGGCTCATGCTTTCTCATCCAGAGGAGTTTCGGCGCGGTAAACCCTGCAAACGCAATATTCGCCGTATAACGGGCCAGTTTTTCTTTCCCGATCACTTCATTCAGATAATCCGTCTCTTCCTCCGCCCTCCCGTCATTCCAGAGGATGGCCGGGCGGATCACCCGGTCTTCCTTATCCAGCGCCACCAGCCCATGCATCTGCCCGCCGAAGCCGATTCCCGCCACCTGCGACTTATCCGCCTCTGCCGTCAATTCCATCAATCCTTCTACGGAACGCCGGTACCAGTCTTCCGGGTCTTGTTCCGACCATCCCGTTTCCGGGAAATACAAAGGATATTCTTTGGAAACCACTTTGCGTATGGTTCCCTTCTCATCCATCAGCAGAAGTTTTACTGCCGATGTCCCAAGATCAATTCCTATATACAGCATGTCGTTTCCTCCTGCCTTTATCCCCACGGATTTTCCGTCGGATACCTGACTCCCTTCGGCTGGTTATAACCGATCTCATCCACCGGGACGCCGATATATTTGAAAACTTCAAACAAAGCGCGGCCATAATGCCCGAATGCCACTGCGCCGTGATGGGGGAATCCTCCCTCGATCAGCACGTGCCTGTAAAACCTGCCCATCTCGGGAATGGCAAAGATCCCGATGCCTCCAAAGGACCTGGTCGCTACGGGAAGCACCTCCCCCTGGGCGATATAAGCGCGCAGCTTATTATCCGCCGTACTCTGCAGACGGTAAAACGTAATATCCCCAGGCACAATATCCCCTTCCAGCGTTCCCTGGGTCACTTCCTCCGGCAAGGCTCTCGCCATAATCAACTGGTACTTCATCTCGCAGGACGACAGTTTCCCGGAAGCGGTATTCCCGCAGTGGAATCCCATAAAGATATCTTTCTGCGTATAATCGTATTTTCCCTTGATATCCTTCTCATACATATCCTTGGGAACCGTATTATTAATATCCAAAAGCGTAACGATATCATTGCTTACCACCGTCCCGATAAACTCGCTCAGTGCGCCGTAAATATCCACTTCGCATGACACGGGGATCCCCTGTGCCGTCAGGCGGCTGTTCACATAGCAGGGCACAAAGCCGAACTGGGTCTGGAATGCCGGCCAGCATTTCCCGGCGATTGCCACATACTTCCGGTAGCCTTTATGATCCCTGATCCAGTCCTTCAAGGTGATTTCATACTGGGCAAGCTTCTCCAAGATCTCCGGTTTTTTATTCCCCGCGCCAAGCTCCTCCTCCATCTCTTTTACGACGGCAGCTATCCTCTCATCCCCTTTATGCCGGTTGAACGCTTCAAACAAGTCAAGCTCCGAATTCTCCTCGATCTCCACGCCGATATTATATAGCTGCTTGATCGGCGCATTACATGCAAGGAAGTTCAGCGGCCTCGGCCCGAAGCTTATAATTTTCAAATGCTGCAGCCCTTCCACCGCCCTCGCGATCGGCACAAATTCATGGATCATATCCGCGCATTCTTCCGCGTCGCCGACCGGATACTCGGGAATATAGGCCCTGATGTTGCGCAGTTTCAGATTATAGCTTGCATTTAACATGCCGCAGTAAGCATCCCCGCGCCCTTGCACCAGGTCGTCCCCGCTCTCCTCCGCCGCCGCGATAAACATTTTCGGCCCTTCAAAATGTTTGGCAAGCAGCGTCTCCGAGATCTCCGGCCCGAAATTGCCGAGATATACGACTAATGCATTGCATCCTGCCTTCCTGACATCTTCCAGCGCCTGCACCATATGTATCTCGCTCTCCACGATGCAGATCGGGCATTCATAAATCCCTTCCGCCCCGTACTTATCCGTATAAGCCTTGATCAGCTTTTCCCGCCTCGTTGTTGCAAGGCTCTCAGGAAAACAATCCCTGCTCACCGCTACGACCCCGATTTTTAATTCCGGCATTTGATTCATCATTCTTCCTCTTTCCTTTCTGTTATTCTGTCCTTTTCTGGTTCCTGGTTTCTATATTAACATCATTCTACCTGTTGCAGCTTTCCTTTAGAATAGAATTACTTTACTTTTTTTTAGATTTTTTTGACTAAAAGAAACTATCCTTTTCTGAAAAATATCGGAATGATATCAAGCGGCGCATCCGCCTCAACGCTTTGGCCCCCTTTGTACTCTTTTCCGCTCGCATACTCCACCCAGTCTTCCCCGTCCGGCAGGTATACGCTGCGGGAAAACTGCCCTGCATATAGGATGGGCGCTACCAGTATATCCGGGCCGTAGAAGTATTCATCCTCAATCTCCCAGCACATCGGATCATCCGGGTACATATAAAACAGCGTCCGCATCACCGGGGTTCCTTTTTCATGGGCCTCCTGCATCGCCTTTCTTGTATATGGACGCATCTTCTCCCGCAGTTCCATATATTTTTTGCAAATTCCGTAAACCTCTTCCCCATAGCTCCATACTTCATTAGCCGCGCCGGAACAGCATGACGCTCCCCCGGTCGTTCCATATTGGGGCTGCCTTGGCTCCCTGTCCCCATGAAGCCTCATGACGGGGCAGAAAGCCCCCCATTCAAACCACCGGGCAAAAAGCTCCCTGAACCGGGCGTCGTTAGGATCTCCCCCGTGGAACCCGCCGATATCCGTTGTCCACCAGGGAATGCCCGCGATTCCCATATTCAGCCCTGCAGCCAACTGGTTCCTCATGCTCTCAAAACTGGAAGCGATATCCCCTGACCACACAAGCGCCCCGTATCTCTGGCTGCCGGCCCACGCGCAGCGCAGGAGGTTCACAATATTTTCCTGCCCTTCTTTCTCCATGCCTTCATAAAACGCCTTCGCATAATCCACCGGATAGGTATTCCCGATCCGCAGGTTCGTCCCTTTGTAATAGCGGTAATTGTCAAAATCATATGCCGTATATTCCGGCTCCGCTTCATCCAGCCAGAAAACCCGGATCCCCTTGTCGTAATAGTTCTTTTTTGCCTTGTTCCAGACATACTCCCTCGCTCCGGGATTCGTCGCGTCGAAATGGATCGTCGCCCCCTGGAAATCCAGCCCTGCGCGGAATCCTCTCTCCGTCCGTATCAAATATCCTTTTTCAAGCATTTCCTCATAATTTTCACAAGTCCTATCCACAGTCGGCCAAACGGATACCATTAATTCGATCCCCATTTCTTTTAATTCCTGTACCATAGCATCGGGATCCGGCCAATATGCCGGGTCGAATTTCCATTCCCCCTGTTTGGGCCAGTGGAAAAAATCAATGACGATCAAGTCGATCGGCAGTTTTCTCCGTTTATATTCCCTCGCCACTTCCAGAAGTTCTTCCTGCGTCTGGTAACGGAGCTTGCACTGCCAGAATCCAAGCCCATATTCCGGCATCATCGGCGCCTTGCCTGCCACTGCCGCATAGGCTTCCTCTATCTCCGCCGGCGTATCCCCTGCTACCACCCAATAATCCAATGCCTTTGTGGAATACGCCTCAAAACTCATTATATTTTTCCCAAAGACCGCGCGTCCCACACCCGGATTGTTCCACAACAAACCATAGCCTGACGAAGAAACTGCGAAAGGCACGCTTGCCTGGGAATTGCGGTGCGCCAGTTCCAGATCCAGTCCTTTCAGATCCAGGTAAGGCTGCTGGTACTGCCCCATCCCGTATATTTTTTCCTTCGGGTCTACCGATTCAAACCGCATGGTCAGATGGTAATCCCCTCCCGGTATGGGTTTGAATTCCCTCGCCTCCACTTCGACCGCGCTGCATTTTTTATCCAATATATCCCTTCGGTTCCTCCAGTATTCTTCCAAAAGCAGACGGCCGTCCGATCGATAAACCATGATTTTCCCCAAGTTTGTAATTTCTGCATAAATCTTTCCGTTCGCGATCCGCGCCCCCCGTCCCGTATAGGTAATTTCACCGGCCGCGTCCCCCTTATGATAAAGCGCCCAATTTTCTTCCGGCATTTTATCTTCCTTGGTCGCGCGGATACGGAGCGCATTCGGCCCCCACGGTTCTATCCATACTTCTTCCGCATCATAATGGAAAACCAGTTTTCCTTCCTTGTCATCCAGCATATCTTCTCCTCCTCTGACTTATCTTTTTTCTATCCCTTTACCGCGCCGCTCGTCATGCCGCTTACAATATATTTCTGCATGAAAATGAAAATCAACGCTACCGGGATAATCGTCACCACCGCAAACGCGGTCAGATAACTCCACTTTGTTCCGTATTGTCCCATAAAATTAAAAATACCTGCGGTAATCGGACGCTTCTCCTGATCCAGAATAAATGTCATCCCATATGCAAGGTCCCCCCATGCATAAAGGAAAGAAAAAATGGCGCATACCATAACGCCCGGTTTGGCAATTGGAATCAATATCCGGACAAACGCCGTAAATTTATTGCATCCGTCTAAATAAGCCGCCTCCTCCAAATCCTTCGGTATCGAGGCAAAATAATTTTTCAAGATCAGCACGGAGAAGGGGATCCCTATCGTCGCGTCGGCCAGCACAGCCGCAATCCATGTATTATATACATGCATATTTTTAAACATAATAAACATCGGCGTCAGCAATACCGACACCGGAAGCATCTGCGTCACTAAAAACGACAAAAGCATAAGCTTCCTTGCCCGGAAACGGTATTTCGCAATCCCATACGAAGCCGGTACGGCCAGCACGACCGCGATCCCTGTCGCCCCCAGCGATATAAGGAAACTGTTTGCAAAAGAACGGAACATATTAAAGTCACCGGTTTCCACCTGCGCCGCATAGGATTTCAGATTAAGGACATGCGGATAAAAGGTTGGCGGATTCTGGAAAATCTCCTGTTCCGTTTTTAGCGACGTAATGAGCGCCCAGTACAGCGGGAACAGCAGGATGCACAGAAACAGCACAGAAACAGCGCTGTATATTATATTTTTCTTTCTCGTCAGTTTCTTTTCTTCATCCATTATGCTTCCTCTCCTTTCGTTGTCGCTTTTATATAAAAGACGCCCACAACCAGCAAAATGACAAGCAGTACATTCGCCACAGCAGACCCTTTGCTGTATTTAAACATTTCAAATGACAATTTATAAGAATACGTGGACAGCATATGCGTGGAATTGACCGGCCCGCCGCTTGTCATAACATAGACCAGGTCATATACCTTAAACGTATAGATAAAGCCCAGGATTAATACCGACTCAATGGTCGGTTTCAGCAACGGAAGGGTGATGCTGAAAAATGTTTGTGTCTTATTCGCGCCGTCGATGGAAGCGCTCTCATACAATTCTTTCGGGATTGTCGTAAGTCCGGTGGAAATCAGGATCATATTAAACGGAATGCCGATCCATACATTAGCGCAGATCAGGGCGAACATTGCCGTTTGCGGCGTGGTCAGCCATTCAATGTTTTTATTGATCAAATGGAAGCTTCTTAGGATATAATTGATCACGCCGATATCCGTTGCAAACAAAAGCTTAAACATCAATGCCGTCACTGTCACCGGGATCATCCATGGCACCAGCAGAATCCCGCGGACCGGTTTTGCAAAGGAGAATCTCCGGTTGAAAAAAAGCGCCAGCGCAAAGCCGATCACAAACTGGAACACCAGGCATAAGACCGTATAGCGAAGCGTATTAAACAGGGAAGTCCGAAATACGCTGTCCTGGAAAAGTTCTAAATAATTATCAAAAAAAATAAAATTCTTTACTCCACGCACCAGATTTCCCGCGCTTACATCCTGAAAGCTTAAAATAATGTTGCGTATGATCGGATATCCCACAAAAACCAGCATATATATAAAAGCCGGCAGGACGAATAATACCCCCGCGTTATCATAACGGAACATTTTCTTTACTTTTCCCATAAAATGCCTCCTTCTCACATAGAAAAAGCTGCTGCACAGATTCCCTATACGATGTTCCATGCAACAGCGATTTCTCATTTCCTATTTTACGATGCCGTCAATCGTTGCCTGTGCTTCCGCCGCTGCGTCCTCCGGCGTCGCAGTTCCTGTAATCACCTGGTTAAATGCCAGTGAGATCGCATCCGATACGCTCGGCCACTCAGCCAAAGGCCCCCTCGGCATTGCATAATTCAATTCTTCCACAAACGGCTGGTAGGGGGAATCCGCTTCAAACTGGCTTTCTGCGATTGCCTTGTCCGCAGAGATATACCCGAACTTATCCATCAGGAATTTTACTTTTTCTTCAGAAGTTGCATAGGTAAGGAAATCCAAAGCGCCTTCCACTTTGCCCCCGTTGATTACCGCATAATTCTCGCCGCCGAGTACGGAAGAATACTGGGAATCCTTCGGGATCAGCGTCACTTTCCAGTTCAGGTCAGGCGCTTCCTTCTGCATGGTCGGGATCTGCCACGGGCCATTTTCCATCATCGCCACGTTTCCTGCAATAAACTGGTTCATCACATCGCCCTGCGTCCAGTTGATGCATTCCTTGCTCATCACGCCTTCATTCACAAGGTTCTGGATAAATGTCAGGGCTCGAATGCCGTTCTCGCTGCCGATGCTGTAAGAATCAGCCCCCGTTGACCAAAGCCAGGGAACAAAGTTAAAAGTGCCTTCTTCGTTTTGCACGCTGCAAAGGGCAAGCCCTGTAACACTGTCGGTAGTCAGCGCTTTCGCCGTATCCATCAATTCATCCCAAGTGGTCGGTGCTTCCCGTCCGGCTTCCTTTAACATATCTTCGTTATAATACAAAGCCAAACAGTTGACCCCGAACGGCACGCCGTATAATTTACCGTCCACCGTGCAGGAATTGACTGCCCCTTCATAATAGCTTCCTACGTCAAATTTCCCGGTCAGGTCTTCAAAAATACCCATTTCCACATAAGAGGCATGATCCGGCGAGTCTAAAATGGCAATATCGGGAAGCTCATCCGCCGAAGCGCCGATCGATAACTGCTTTTTAAAATCCGCGAACGGCACATATTTCGCCGTCACCTGATAATTTCCCTGGGAAGCGTTATAGTCCTGGATGACTTGGTCCAATGCGACCTGGTGCCCTTCCGTCTCCCAATAATACCAAATAGTTACTGCCTCTGCCCCGCCGGCCGCTGCTTCATCGGTCGTTGCTTCTTCTGAAGCCGGCTCCTCCGCTGCCGGGCTTTCTTCCTGCGCTTCCTGATCCGCCGCGCCCTCCGTATTCGCCGTATTCTCTGTCTGGCCGGAAGAACCGCATCCCGCCATCAGGCCGGCCGTTATTGCCAATGCCGCCAATAATGAAATTACTTTTTTGCTTTTCATCCTTCTCCTCCTTTAAACCTTTTCCTGCAAGTTTTTCCCTTTTGATAAGTCTATCATACAGCCTTTCCTTCCCTTCCAAAACGGTAGAAAAATGAAAAAGGATAAATAATCTAAGCTGTTTAGCGATTGGATTTCCGATACTCCGCAGGCGACATTCCCACATACTCCTTGAACACCCTGGCAAAATATTTCGCGTCTGCATACCCGGTCTTCTCTGCTATCTCATATTGTTTCAACTGCGTCCCTATCAAAAGCTCTTTCGCCTTTGCCAGCCGGTAATTACGGATATAGGCGCTGAAATTTTCCCCCAGCTCCTTATGGAACTGGGCCCCCAAATATTCCTGCGTCAGATTTAACCTGTCCGCAATCTCGCCCAGCGTAATGCCGTCCGCATAAAATTCATGGATCATGCTCTGCGCTTTTTTCACCGCAAGGCTCACTGTTCCCGCTTTCCGGCCGGAAACATCCATACGCCAAAGCAATTCCTCGCAGGTTCTTTGCAGCTCATTCCCTGTTTTTGCGCTCATAATACGATCCAACTGCCTTTTCTGGTCAATTTTTTTATAATCGATACAGCCTACCTCTTTCGCAATATTCAGCACTGACCATTGGAAACGCACATAAGATTCTTTGATCTCTTTCGGGGAATAAACCTTCCCGTCTTTAAAATAACCGTGAAACCGATGGATGATTTCCCGGACTTTCTCTTTTTCCCCTGTACAAATCGCTATTTTTATCTGATTTTCCAAATCCACCGGATAGATGCAAACCTCTGTCTGGATATCGGTGACTCTCGGATAGGAAATCAGCACTTCATCGCCCAGGACAATATTCCAGTCCATGTAAGGCAATAATTTCTGATACCCTTCCCTGATTTTCCCTATTCCTTGTACCTCCAGCATTCCGTAGCTGATTTCCCACTTTTGCCCTCCCCTCTTCTGGAATAGGATCTGGTTCTGGTACCAGCGTTCGATGTCCTGCCGGGAAGGATAACGGTAAAGCAAAACGAGGATCGCCTTATCATATTCCATATCCACAAAACAATATGCCAATTCCTTTTGCTCCAGCAGACGGCGCATTTCCTGCCGTTTCCGCTCCCGCCCGCTTTCAAAATCATCCCCCATATAAACCAGCAGTTCGATCATCGGCATATCCTGCCGTATCCCATATTTTTTATCCAAAAACTCTTCCATCTGCCCATCTACAAGCGATGTTCCATATAGAATGCCGGATACAATATTTTCCAGATTCCCCATGGCATCCGGCGTCCTTTTTTGTTCCTGTTCGTATAAATTCTGCACCTTCCGTATCGTCTGGACAAATTCCTGGATAACGACAGGTTTGATCACGTAATCGCATACCCCCAATTTTACCGCCTGCTGTGCATAATTGAATTCCGAATATGCGGTTAAGACGACCACTTTCGGGAACATGCCCATTTCCTGCATCATCGCAAGCATCGCCAGCCCGTCCATTACCGGCATTTTAATGTCCGTCACTACCAGATCCGGTTTATGTTCCTTGATGCAGTCCAGCCCTTCCTGTCCATTTCCGGCAACGCCAAGGATCTTTATTTCAGGGAACATCTTTTCCATCAGCTTACAAAGCCCTTCCCTGATCAATATTTCATCTTCTACCACTACTGCCTTCATGTCCCCGCTCCACCTCCCGTTACCGGAATCCGGATCTGCACCGAAGTCCCCTGGCCCGGCCGGCTTTCAATTACAACTTCCGCCTTTTCGCCATAATACATCCGAATTCTTGTAATGGCATTTTCCATTCCAATATGGTTCCTGTCGTCTGTCTGGCGGAAAATCCCCGCATTCATTTCCTGCACGATTTCAACAGGAATCCCGCAGCCGTTGTCTTTGATTTCTATTTTTACAAAATCCTGTTCCCGTTTCATGTCCATATGCAGGCTGTGTGTTCCATCCATACCCTCAAACCCATGCAGTATCGCATTTTCAACAAATGGCTGCAACAATAGTTTATGGATGAAGATCCCCATAATTTCAGGCTCCACATTCATGCTGCAATGGAAAGAATTCTTCAGTTTCATCTGCTGTAAAAAGATGTACTGTTTCAGCCAGTCCACTTCATCTTTGATCTTAACGACGCCATTGCTGTCCGAGATCCCATACCGCAGGATACGCGCCAGCGTCGTTATCATATTGCTGATCTCATATTCATCCTTATCGATTGCCATCCAGTTAATAGTATCCAGCGTATTGTACAGGAAGTGGGGGTTGATCTGCGCTTCCAGTGCGGCAATTTCCGCATTTTTCTGCTTTTCCACGGAATCCTTCAGCTTGTCCATCATAGAGTTAAATTCTTCCGCAATAATTTCAATCTCGGTCGGCCGTATTTTGTCCGGTTTGACACGAACTGCCAAATCCCCTTTTCCAGCCTTTCTCATCGTTTCCACCACCCGCTTGATGGAACCGGTCATCCGTGTCACCTGGCTGACCATAATGAGCAGGACTGCCAAGAGAGAGAGCAGGATGATAAAACCCAGCATTTTTTGCTGCCGGTGAAGCCCTCTGACAAGCTCCTCCCGGTTCGTCGCACGAATAATTTCCCATCCTGTTTTTTCATCGTACACGGAATAAATGGATAATTCCCCGTCTCCCAACATGCCGGTTTCCTCTGCAATCCGCCGATAAGCCGCCTTCTTTTCCTCTTGCGCGGCATCTGCTGCAACAATCTGTTTTCCAACCTCGCCGGAACGGAAACAGGATACTAAATATCCGTTTCCATCCACAATATAATTCATCCCGCTTTCCGTCGGCATCGAACATACTTCCTCCAAAAGCCCCACATCGATGCTTACCACCACAATCCCGCATTTCTTCGGTACATCACGGTAATCGATGATGCGGTGCCCTATGTGGAACAAATAGCAGGAATTGCTTCCGAAAACTACTTTCTCTCCCGTAGAGAAAAGATGCGTCTTATTATCACTATTGATTTCCTCATACAATTCATCCTGTGACAAGGCCATGCTGTCCAGCCATGACGTATGGGTCGTAGATGCCGTCAACTGATCATAAAAAGCCAGTTCCCCGCTCTCGGTAATAATCGCTATTGATTTCACATAGTCCTTTGTATAGAACAACCCCCGCAGCATTTTTCTTAATTTTTTCCTGTTATTTGCCACATCTGCCCCGGCATTGATCTCATCCACCAATTCTACAATGGAATCATCCGTATAGATTTGAAACAGAATATCCTCATAAGAATCCAGCCACACATCAAGGCTCACTTTCGTCTGTTCCAGATTCGCCCTCGTCATGCTCTCCACATTATGGCGCACTAATCTCGATGTATTATAATAATAGACAATATTTACAAGAAGAATCGGGATAACGGAAGTCAAAACAAACGCTGTCACCAGCCGTATTTTAATACTTTTTCTGTCAAGTTTCCTCTTTTTCATGGCGAACCCTCCCCTTTTATTATAACGGCTGAACCCCATGAAGAAATAGGACATTTATGAAAAAGGATAAAATATATCATCTGAAATAATGTATAATAATAAAAAGGGGCTGTCGGGAAATATGAACTGCTCCCCGTCAAGTAGACAATGAAAAAATTATATTTTTTTCATTGTCTACTTGACGGGGAGCAGTTCATATTTCTGCCGGAAGCTTTGGAACCGGCAAGGTTAATCATCTTTTACTGATTTATCCCAATCAGTTCATTCCATCCGTTTTCCAACAGCCAATCGTCCATTTGCCCCGAATGTTGAGAAGCGTTTTTTATTATTTCCTTTGCGGATCCTATATCATTTCCGGGTATCACCAACAGCGCCTGTCCCTCCTGTTTTGCGTCCTCTTCTCCAGAACCGGAAGGGGCAGTATAAATACCGCATACTATGGCTTGAAAATCTTCTGATAAAGCAATGATTTCACAGGAAACATAATCCCCTCTCGTTCTTACACATCCAAAACCTTCTCCATGACATTCCGTATAAAAACCCATATACTCATCGCTATGATCAATATTTCCAAAAATACTATATCCATTAACAAGTATATCCCCCTGCACCGCATCCCGCTGATTGTGAAAAATATAATGCAGCCTTTTTCCTCTGACTTCTACATCCACTTTTTCCCACTCAGCGCCTTTCCGATCCCATATGATACATCCGATTGCGGTATAATTTATTTCTTCTTCAACCGGATAATTATAATAATGGATAATATATTGTAGTACTGAAAGTATTGCGGTAACTCCGACTACAGATAAAATAATAAAAATACTTTTTGTACGCCTAAATGTCCATACTTCCATAGCTGCTGTTGATCCTTTCCACTTATAACCATTCCGGTAATCATCCCTGATTGAGCGTTCCGATTTACTGCATCACTTTTCCAAAAAGGAAGTCATTGGCAATACTTAGATTTTCCCACGTTTCATTTACATCTATCTCTTTTTCCATTTCTTCCATCTTTCAGCGTCTCCATTTTTTATTATTATATCACAATATAAATATATACCGCATCATTATTTTACCGTGGCATGTGGCAGCCCCCACGCCACAAGCCTTGCATCATAAACCGATACTCCCGAAAACATTTCCTATTGTATCCGTTGTATTAAAATCCTTTTTAAACCGAAACATGTAATCGCAGGCCTTGATCTCCGGACAACGGATATGCCTGTTTATTTGCTGCAATAAATCTGAATTGCCTCTGCGGTGAACTCTGCAGTTCCTTCACCGCCTATTTTATTGATATTTTCTGTAAACTCACCGCCCCCGGCATACATCTGACCAAGACATGCCAGAATTTCATTGCTACACTGATAAAAATGTCCACTGATATAATCCTGTAACTTTTTCACCTGATCCTGCACTTCTTTTGAATGAGAACCTGCCGCTTTTAATTTTCCAAATTCAACAAACAGCCGCATGAAATCCTCTACGATGTTCTTTTCATCTTCCTCTGTCCAGTTCTTTGCCTTCTCTGCAAACTCCTGATACTCATCAGTTTTTCCCCACTGCTGCTTGGCACGGTCTGCATATTCATCCAGTTTTTTTGTATCGAATACGGAAAAATCCATTGTCTTCCCTCCTATTAATTTTATTCCACGGGCAAATAATATCAAATTCTCCAGATGTTCCTTTTTCATCGTAAGCAACTCAATCTGCTGCTCCAACGCCTTATTTCTGTCAAAATCAGGACTTGATAGGATCTTTTCGATATCTTTCAGGGGAAATCCCAACTCACGAAACAGCAAAATCTGTTGCAGGTTTTCCAGCGCCGCATCGTCATACAGCCTGTAACCTGCTTCTGTATGCTCCGTTGGATGTAATAATCCGATTTTGTCATAATACTGTAAGGTGCGTATACTCACCCCAGTTAATTTACTCACTTCATTTACTGTCATCATGTTTGTCTTCCTCCTTCCGTGTAAGTTCAATATAAGCTATTACGTCACGTAAGGGTCAATACTTTTTTTGAAATATTTAATGTTTTTACAACTCTTTCCATGTAAAATCCATCGGCAAATTATCCTTTTTAACATTAACGTCTATAAACACTTCCCCAAAAACAGATCGCTTGCCGCAAAAGAAAAAATAACTATCTTTATAAATATGATTTTTTACAATAAAGTTCTTGCCTAATAAACATTTTTGCACTATTATATATAGTAACGAACGCATTTTGTATCAAGTATACAAAAGCACACTGTAAAGAGAAGAGGAATAGCCCATAGGCTGGGCTGGGCCTGTAGAAGACATGCAGCCGTAAAAGGAGAGATGCATGTAAGCAGCGTGAAGCCGAACGGGTTTGGTTCAGGGTATGTCCCAAAAGGACGGCCTGAGTCTGCTGGCGTGGCACATGCTATATTCTTACAGACACAACTATCCGTTGCTCGGAACGGATCAGTTAGAAAAAGAGGGATGCTTTATGTTTATTATTGCACAAATCCCATTTGTAGATTTCAGGCTTTTATCAAAAGAGGAATTTACGGATTGTATCTTCCCCAATACTTTCCCTAAAAAAATGAGCAAATCTACCTATTACCGCTATTTTGGGGAGGAGAAGAACAGATATATGCCCAATCAGTTGCCTTTGTCCGAAAGGCAGTTTTTTGATGCGCATAAGATTTTGCATATTGACTATTACGGTTTTAAGGGGGATGCATCCTATCATCCTACCTTGCTTTTTTCAAGGCTTTACGAGGACGCCCAGTTTTTCCATTTTGATATAGGCATCCGGGAAACTTTCAAAAACACGATCAACAGAAACGATTTTCATCAGTTTATCAAGGCTTTTTTATTATCGCCTCTTTTCCGTTTTAACGCTAAATATGATCAAAGCGGAAAGAACTATAATTTCTTAGAATTAACGGAACAAATCCGGCAGATATATTTATATGCCACGAAATCAAAAAAGGCCGACAAACCGAATGATTATATCCATGATATTATTTTAGGCTACCCTGCGTTATTCATCACCTATGATAAAAACGAAAAACATTCCTTTGGAAAAGCAAAGGAAGTGAAACTGGGCAACGGCATCAAGGTCAGATATGACACAATCCCTTTAAAACATTCTTTTATCGATGTATGGTTTATCGGAAAAGACGGCCTGCCCAAATACAATCAGGATCTACGTAACCTGCGGATTTACTTATCCAAGCTTCATGCTTACAAAGAGTCTTCCCGCATCCTGCTGGAATACCTGAAATATAACGGTTCCGGAACCTTGGATATGGACAAAGTGGTTACTTTTTTTAATTATATATTATCCCATATGGAAAAAGAAACGTATTATGGATATCATAATGCCGACTTCTGGCAGCTAGTCTTTGGCATTGATCATGTATACAATAAGATCAGTTGGGATGAATACAAAAGGCAGATGAATGCCCAGATCAGGGAGGTTATTGCTATGAGCCAGAAAAATAATCATATCACTATAACAAACAGCCATGTGACCGGCCCTATTATTACGGATTCCGAAAAAATTACGTTATATGGTCCCGGTCAGGATCCGTTGGAAGCAAACATCCGGGAATTTGACGCTGCCTTTAGCGAATTGCTTAACCGCTCCCAACTGACCAACGACCAGATGGAACTATTAAACAGCCAGGTGGCTGCCTTTAAAGAATACGTGAACAATGGATCCCCTAAAAAAGAATTTGCATCCACTCTGTTCAATACTATAAAAAGCACTTTCCAATACGTCATAAAAAACGCAGACGGCATACAAAAGCTCGTCTTAGCCGGCGAATCCATCCTTCAGCGTTTACAATAAAAGCCATACGGGCATACGGTTCCCGTCTATCCCCAAAAGCCAAAAAGCCAGCCTGCAGACGCAAGCCGGCTTTTTTACGCTTTTCTATTTCATGATTTTCTTCATCAGCGCTTCATAACTGTCCGCCGTTTCATAGACGATCTGCCCATTGCCGACCGCCCTGAAATGCTCTTTTGCGCAATGGAACTTTGCTTTTTCCTCCATCCTGCGCCGCGCAGAGCCTGACGGATTCCCGATATCCGCAATCAGGCAGCGATGCTTTAATCTCCCTTCATAAAAAGCAATTGCCCAACCGGGAGTATAACGCCCCGCCGGAGTGGGGATGGAAAAACCGTCCGGCAGTTTTACATATACAGCCACCTCTTCTGCCATATCCAGTTTTCCGGCAAACTCCCTCTCCTTTTTTGAATCGTATATGACATAATCATACAAATGTTTTTCCGCCTCCATGGCATCCTTGCCAATCCTTCCCTTCATGGCCTGCTCCGTAAAAACATCCGTACCATATCTTTCCTCCAGGGGCTTATACGTAATATTCCCCATCATAGCGGCTGCTTTCTGTTCGTTTATGAGCAAGGCCGCCCTTCGGATAAATTCTTCCGGATTATCTTTAAACCGATCAAATACCGTTTGCCCAATACCCATCAGGACTTGGGTCACTGTCCTCCTTGTCAGTCCGGTTTCCTTTACGATCCCGCCGGCCAAGTCATATTTTATACCCGGATCCCAAGCCGTCCTCCCCCTTCCCTCATAATGGGAAGAGCTTCCCTTTATCATGGAAAGGCCGGAAAACATATCCCCTTCCCGTCCCACATCCCCCATCTGCCCCGATTCCACCTGAAAGGAAGCCTTCGGCACATCCAGCTTACGGTTCAGGGCCTCAATGCATTTACCGGCCAGCTCATTGTCGTCAAAATCTACGGTATATACCGATTTTGCATTCATTTTAGACCAAAGATCCTTAAATTCCCTACTGTTTAATTTTCTTTTATCCACCTTTAATTCTACATTCCTGCTGCGGGCGTTTTCCGTCATCAGCCTTGATGCTCCCATGGCCTGCCCGGCAATTTCCTTCTGCAGACCTTTTGCAAAGCTGTCATAGCTTTCGCTGGCAATCACCGTCAGGACATTGACCTTATGCACATCGCTTCCAAGGATGTCCGCGTCCATCCGCTCCCCTTCCCGGTTTACGCAAAGACGCAGCCCCCTCCCTACCTCCTGACGTTTCCTGACGCTGCTGTCACTATTCTTCAAGGTGCATATCTGGAATACATTCGGGTTGTCCCAGCCTTCCCGCAAAGCGGAATGGGAAAAGATAAATCGCACCGGGGATTTTTTCGGATCAAGTTCCAACAGCAGTTCCTTATTTTTCATAATCAGGTCATACGCATCGCAGTCATTGGAAATCCCGCCCCTTTTGTCATCCCCCTCAGCCCGGTTCACGATACGCCCTTTCTTATCAATGGAAAAATATCCCGCATGAGTGCCTGACGCCGGAATGGCGTCCAGGTATTCCACGTAATCCCCGTTCCCCTCTTCATGCCGCAGGCCGTCTATGACATCCTGGTATTCTTCTTCAAACATTCGCGCAAAGACGCCATTGCCCGGCCGTCCAAGAAAATCATATACTTTATAATGAGCAACCTCGTCAATAAAAAATAAGGACAGCACTTTTATTCCCATAGGGAACAACTGCCTCTCCCTGTCTATATGGGATAAAATCGTCTCACGGATCTGAATCCGGCGCAGTAGTCCTTCATCCGCCCTGCCTGCGATATCCCCGGCGTAAATCTTAATCCCATTGGCAAACTCTACCGAGTCATCCCGTCCGTCGATGTTTTTAACTACAAATCCCTCTTTATATCCGGCAAGCCCCCCTGACTGCCTGTACAAATCAAACCCGATGCCGGCTTTTTGTGATTTCTTTCTGATACCGGATGCCGTCTTACAGTCAAACCAAATCGCAGCCGTAGGGGCCGCCTTCGACAAATGAATGCCTTCCAAATACACATAGCTTCCCGTTTCCGCCGTTTTGGACTCCGTAATCCCCTTTACCGCAATTTTCTTTACCAAGCCTTTATGATAGGCTTTGGCCGCATCCAGACGATAAACCATATTATAAATACTGTCCGGCTTGTGGGTGGCGGAATAACGCAGCGTCATCAATGGATGGAACTGCCTTAACCTCTCTTTCGTCCTTTCCCCCTCCACCGACTGCGGCTCGTCAATAATCACTACAGGATTTGTTTTTGCAATCAAATCAATCGGCCTGCGGCTTCCAAACTCGTCCAGTCTCATGAAGATCCGCCTGGCCTCCTGCCCTTTTGCATTAAATGCCTGGGAATTGATAATCATTACATTCATGCCGCTGTCCGAAGCAAAATGATATACCTCCCTTAGCCGCGAGGAATGATAAATAAAAAAGCGGATTTTCTTCCCGTATTCTTCTGCAAAATGATCCTGCGTCATTTGCAAAAAACGGCAGGCTCCCTCCCTGATGGCGATGCTCGGGACAACGATAATAAATTTGCTCCATCCATACTGTTTATTCAGTTCATACATCGTTTTGATGTATGTATATGTCTTGCCGGATCCTGTCTCCATCTCCACCGTCAGGTTGTACCTTCCTTCCAATCTCGGAGATAATGCGATCCGGTTCTTTTTTTGTATTTGACGGATATGATCCAGGATAACTCCATCCGCCAGCTTAGGCACAATCGGGGCGTTCGGCCATATTATGCCGGCCCCCTCCCGTTCCGGATTCCCTGTCCGGAAGCCGCATCCTTTGTTTTCCTCATAAGCGGATGTCATATAGGGCTGTCCGACAAACACATCTACAATTGCCCTAGCTGCATCCGCCTGAAACTTCTGATGCTTAAACTGTAGTTCCATCATGCCCTCCTCAAATCACTCTTATTTTCGTATCCGGAGACAAAAGCCGGAACATTTCCGCCATATTCATCTTCGCCGGACTGCCGGAAAAACTGCCGTCCTTAAAAACCACCTTACGAGGATGCTTTTTTGCGATTGCCATGATCAACGCATCCGGGATGTTTTCTGCAAAACATGCAATCAAATCCCCGCTATTATAATCATGCACCATACACCCCTCCATTTCTTCCGACCGGCAGGGCAGCGACAGCGGAAGCCCCCATTCCAACAAACATCCAAACAGTAAATCCAAATCCGTCCTGTCCTCTTTTATATCCTGCTCCAGCATGGCCAACAAGCTTTGCGTATACTCCTCCGGGGGATAATAAACTTCCTTGCGGTTGCTTTCGTCAACCTTTAACGCCCGGAAGCCATAATCAATATCTGCCTGTGTTGTTTCCCTGATCCATTCCCCGGCCCGGCGTATCCTCTCTCTCCCGATCTGGCATATATCCTGATAGCCTTGCCGGTAAGCCTCCGATTTTTCACGGATCCTTTCCGCTATCTGGACCATAATATATTTCCTTGTGCCGCCGTCTTCCGCATTCGCCTGCATCACCGCGTGGGCGGTCGTTGCCGAACCGGAAAAGAAGTCCATGACGATATCCCCATTCCCCGTCAGCGATTTGATATGCTCTTTGCAGATATTGACCACCTTCGGCGTATCAAACGGGATTTCCATCTGCGCCAGCATATCCGTATCGCTGCCGCCATAATAAAGCAATGAAGGAATATTTTCATATAGGTTGTCCCTCAATAGATACTTGCTGTTCGGAATTGTGGTTTCGTCTTTGCCAAATAGGACCCTTCCCTCTTCCACCATTTTTTTCATAGTGGCGGGAGGGTTTCGCCATCCCCTTTCCGGCACCGGACAAGGTTTCTTCGTCACCGGGTGGATCAGGGGAGTAAAATAATCATCCGGCGCTTTTTTCTTATTCGGCCAGGCCATAGATACCGCACGGTAAACATTTCCCTGTTCATCTATCTTATTGTAAGCTTTTTCGCCGCCGCTGAAATCATGTTGCTTTCTCATCCAGGCGGAAAACTCATGGTTGATGTCCTCCAGGGAAAGCCCTCTTCCATTTTCCGCATAAAGTTGCCCCGCTTTCTTCAATATCGCTTCCGCATTTTTTTTCGGCCTTTGCAGCCTGCATCTTTTCATAAATTCCTGCTTATTTCTGGCATATGCCACAATATATTCGTGCTGACAGGATATCCCTCTGGCGTCTCCCTTTGGATTCCTTTTATCCCAGACAATCGTACCAAGATCATTCCCTTCCCCGAATATCTCGGCGCAGATCTTTTGAAGATTGCTCATTTCATTCTCATCCATATTGATCAGGATGGCCCCGTCGTCCGTCAACAGATTCCTGGCAAGCATTAACCTGGAATAGATCATGGAACACCAGTCCGAATGATATTTCCCGGCCAGCCCGCTATTTTCCCTGCTGAAATTCACATTGCCGTCCTCGTCAAAATAACCTGTCCCATTGGCATATTCCTCATTATCCATGAGGAAGGAATCCGGATATATAAAATCATGCCCTGTATTATACGGGGGATCGATATAGATCAGCTTAACCGCGCCCAGATAGCTTTCCTGCAGCAGTTTCAAGGTTTCCAGATTATCCCCTTCTATATATAAATTTTCCGTAGTATCCCAGTTTTTGCTTTCCTCCATATCCGGTCTTAAAGTCTTTTTTATCGGCCGATTGGCTTCCACAACAGCGGCTTTCTTTCCTACCCATGTGAACTCATAAGCTTCATCCCCGGGCATCACTTTGTCCGTCAACATCTGTTGAAGCATTCCCATATGCACCATCTGTTTCGGATTGCCTTCCCCGTCTATGCCTTCCGTTATGCAATTAGGGAATATCTTTCCTAACAGGGCGACATTGCGCGAAACCATATCCGAAGACTCCATCCTCATCTTTTCCATCCCTCTCCTCCTCTTCCATGCCTCATCCGCTTACTTTTACAGCCATACCAATCCAAATGGGAAACTCCACCTTTTAAACGCCCTGCCGCGCCAGCTCCTGTATCGTCCCATACCCCAGGAACCGGCAATAAGGGTCTTCCCGATGATCGAACCTAAAAAATTTTAATCTGGAGATATCATCCAAGAACGGATTCTTTATCCGGCGGTTATATACGATTAAAAATTCCATATTGCTTTTTACTGCCAATCGGGAAAGCAGGATAAAATTATCATAATCATCCGTATACGGCGTCCATCGGTCTAACGTTATGTATGACCGTTTCAGTTCTATGATTTTAACCGGCAGATGATTCCTAAGCTGCAGCAAATCAATATCCGAAACGACTACCGAATTCCCCATATACGTTCTTTGCCACTCATGGTAGGGGCTGGAACTTCTGTCATTGATCATTTTACCAGCCCCCATATCGTTCATCTTTAACCCATACTTTGAAAAATGGCCGCGCAGGGCATCGGAAGAAATCACGGAAACTTTCTTCATTCCCGGTTCACAATATCCTACTTGATCCATAGGCCGGGCCGGGTCGAAACGTACAAAATTGACAGATATACCGCTTTCCCCGGCAAGCCAGGCTGCCATATCCACTGCATTTTTCTCCTCATTGGTAAATGCCGCATCCGGCCTGTTTGCGGAAGCAACCGTAAGGACCATCGGTTCGCAATCCGCATTCCCATATACCAAAATCCAGATGTCCTTACCCGTCCAGAAGAAATCCCTTCCTTCTTCATGTTGAGCCAAATAATCATAAACGCCATTCCCATTATAATAAGCCATAAGAATTCCCTCCTACATTGTTTTTTCTGTATGCAGCTTCTATTATATTCCATTGTCCATCCAATAGCAATCACATAGAAGCCGGATGGAAAAAGCTGCCTATAATAGTTTTTAAACCGCGCCAAATCTGCTATATTATAATCATCAGATTATAATCATCAGATTACAATCATCAGGATCCTGTCAGTAAAAAAGCGCGCATCCCCGGGAGGTTTTTGACGCCAAAATCCTGAATGATAACAAACAAAAAGGAGAGGAATGAAAATGAAGATCACCGCTTTACTTGAAAATACGACGGAACGGGAAGACATGCTCACCGAGCATGGATTGAGCCTGTATATTGAGACCGGAAACCATAAGATCCTTTTCGACATGGGGCAATCCGATCTTTTCTCCAGAAACGCCGCCATGCTGGGGATCGACCTTGCAGCCGTAGATATCGCAGTCCTTTCCCATGGACACTATGACCATGGGGGAGGGCTTAAAACCTTTTTGGAAATCAACCGGACGGCCCCCGTCTATCTCAGCCGCCATGCCTTTGAACCTCATTACCACGGCCCTGGAAAATACATTGGGCTGGATGCTTCCTTAAAAGGACATGAACGATTGGTTTTTATTGATGATGTATCGTCCATCGGCAAAGGCCTGACCCTGTATCCCTGTCATGGGGAAAAAATACGCCAGACGCCATTTTTATCACCCCAGGAGCATTCCTCCACAGAAGAGCTTTTACGCAAACACGCAGCCGAAGATTCCGGCCTTCATATGATGGAAAACGGCGCCCTTTTGCCTGAGGATTTCCGCCATGAACAATATTTGCTAGTCGAAGAAAGGGATCATTCCGTCCTGTTCAGCGGCTGCTCCCACAAAGGGATTCTCAATATTGAAAACCGGTTCCGGCCGGACGTCCTCATCGGAGGCTTTCATTTTTCCAAATTGCCGCTGGACAATACATTAAAAGAATATGCGCAATACCTCGACTCTTTTACGACCGAATACTACACATGCCACTGTACCGGCATACGCCAGTTTGAATTTATGAAAAACCATATGCATCATCTGCACATCCTATCCTGCGGGCAAAGCATCCGGCTATTTCATTAAGCACTGACTGACCGCCAACCGCTTTTACCCGATTCCCCAAATTCATCTGGACAAACTGCCTATCCGATGTTATATTGAGTATCAGGTTAAGATTACGGGTATATTGCACCCGTGATTTTCATACCGGTTCGGATGTCAAAAAGCCTGTCCGGCGGAGCCGCCGAGTGAATCTTTTGATACCCGAATCCCATATGGTAAAGCCGTCGGTGCCGTCTCTCCATAAGTGGGATGGATAATAGGGAAACAGGTGCGATGCCTGTACGATCTCGTCACTGTATGTAAGGAGCGCATGGTCTATGTCTGCAATGACAGCCACTGACAATAGTCGGGAAGGCGACGATGCATGATGATTTACAAGTCAGGAAACCTGCCGGCTGGCTGGTACAGGAATATGGCTTTTTTATTCCGGATCACGAGGGCTTGATTGTACCGTTGCCTTTCATACTTTGCATGTCCACATTTTTATTGCCGATTCCTGTACCTTGTTTTGCTGATGCGGACATTTACATACATCAGAGAATCAGGAGGAAAAACATGAAAGAAAATTCTAAAAGTTTGAACAGGAAAATCGCAACAGCCGCCATCTGTCTGGCTGCCATAGCCGCTGTATTGCTTCTTGTATGGCGTATAGCATCCCCCCAAAGCGTTGCCGGGGGCAAACAGATTACCGTGCAGGTCATCCATGGGGACGGAAGCAGCAAAGACTTTACGCTAGACACACAAGAGGAATATCTGGGCCCCGTCCTGGTAGCCGAAGGAGTGGTCGAAGACAACCAAAGCGCTTATGGTCTCTATATTCTTACCGCCGACGGAGAAACCGCTGACGAATCCGCCCAGGAATGGTGGAAAATCACCAAAAACGGCGGGCAGCTCAATACCGGCGCAGACTCCACCCCCATCGCGGACGGGGAACACTATGAACTGACCCTGACCGTAGGCTATGACGGATAGATACCCTATAGAGATTCGGGTGTCAAAAGGCCCATCCGGCGACCCGTCTGGCAGATGGCACAAAAGGATTTTGTGCAAACGGCTTTTGCACGATGGA
>CAOKPU010000031.1 GCA_948470755.1 uncultured Lachnospiraceae bacterium
TGATACAAAAACCCTCCGGGAGGATGCGCACTGCGCGCAAGAGGAAAATGGCCGCTGCCGCAGCCGCGCTCCGGCGCGAGTGTGCGTCAGGACGCACGCTTTTTTACCTTATAGGATTCAGGCGTCAAAAGCCTGCCAGCCGGGGCTGCCCGGATGAGCCTTTTGACAGGACATCAGGTGGATTCCGATAAGGAACGCAGATCGGAGTAAAAGCCGGGGTAGCTGATCGATACGCATCCGCTGTCCGGGATCTCGGTTTCCCCTTGGGCGATCAGGGAGGCGACTGCAAAGCTCATGGCAATCCGGTGGTCGGCATGGGCATGGATAACGGCTCCTTGGAGCGGATGTGCAGCAGGGTCTTTGCCTTCGATAACCATGCCGTCTTCCGTGCCGATGATGGAACATCCCATAGCGGACAGATTCCGGACCATGACGTCAATACGGTTGGATTCTTTGACTTTCAGTTCCGCGGCGTCCTTGATGATGGTAACCCCTTTTGCGGCAGCAGCCATAACGGCGATGATCGGGAGTTCGTCGATCAGGGTAGGGATGATATCCCCGCCGATGACCGTTCCGTGTAAAGGGCTGTATGTTACATGCAGGTCTGCGGTAGGTTCCCCGTCCCTGTGTTCATTCAGCAAAGAAATATGGCCTCCCATGGCTTTGGCAACTTTTATAATGCCGTCCCGGGTAGGATTAATGCCTACGTTGCGGATCAGGATATCCGAGCCGGGGACAAGGAGGCCTGCGGCAATAAAATAGGCGGCGGAGGAAATGTCTCCGGGAACATTGATCTTTTGTCCGGTAAGGCGGGGGCGGGGGACAATAGTAGCGGTAGTTTTGTCTGTTTTTATGGCTGCGCCGAAAGTGCGAAGCATCAGTTCGGAATGATTCCGGCTAAGAACCGGTTCTGTAACGGATGTTTCCCCGCAGGCATATAACCCGGCCAGCAAAATGGCGGATTTGACTTGGGCTGAAGCCACTTTGGAATAATAGTGGATCCCTTTTAAAGGGCTCCCGTTTATAAGCAAGGGCGCGCAGCCGTTGTGATGTAAACTTTCGATGCGGGCGCCCATGAGAGAAAGGGGTTCGATAATGCGCTCCATAGGGCGTTTTTGAATCGAAGCGTCCCCGGTCAGCGTAGCGGTAAAAGGCTGGGCGGCAAGAATGCCGGAAATAAGCCTTGTAGTAGTGCCGCTGTTGCCTGTATCCAGAATGCCGGAAGGGGAGGATAAGCCGTCAAGCCCTTTGCCATGTATCGTGATGATGCCGCCTTTGTTTTCGATTTCTATGCCGAGCCGGCGGAAGCAATTGATAGTGGAAAGGCAGTCCGCGCCCTGAAGAAAGTTGGTAATCTCCGTTTTCCCCTCGGACAGCGCGCCGAACATGATGGAGCGGTGGGAAATTGACTTATCGCCAGGAACGGTAATTTCCCCTTTTAAACAACAGTTTGTTTTTTGGAATTTCATTGGGCATCCTCCCGTTTCTATTTTTTCTTGTATATGGGATATCCTTTGCTTTGCAGGATATCTGCGGCAATTTTGGCGGCGTCTTCCCCGTAGAACTCTATCCGCAAAGCGCCTTCCTGTGCTTCCCGGTTATGGGCGATGCCGATATTTTTAATACTGATGCCGTTTTGGGCAAGCATTGTGGCGATGGAGGCCAATGCCCCGGTTTTGTCCGCAATGTCGACGGTGATGGAATAAGATTTTTTAATCGGCCCGCTGGAAGCTTCTATAAAGGAATCCCTGTACAGACGCGCCTGATGAAAGAAATCATACAATGTAGCTTCGTCCCGCGCGGTAAGTTTTTCTTTTAAGCCATTCAGGGATTCGATATAATGATCCAGGAGCCGGAGGATATTGTCCGTATTCGTCAAGCAGATCTGCTGCCACATATCGGGGGAAGAAGAAGCGATTCTGGTAATATCCTTAAAGCCCCCGGCGGCAATCATTTTCATTGTGCCGTCTTCGGAATCGCTTTCCCGCACTAAATGGACAAGGGAGGAGGCGATGATATGAGGAAGATGGCTGATGGCTGCCGTAACATAATCATGCTGTTTGTAATCCAGGATCAGGGGGATGGCTCCCATGGAAATAACCAGTTTCCTGTAATCTTCCAGCCGCTTGGACGGGACGTCATCGGTAGGAGTAAGGATATAGTAAGCGTTTTCCAGAAGACGGGCTTTGGAATTGACGTATCCAAAGCGTTCGCTGCCTGCCATGGGATGTCCGCCGATAAACTGGCCGGACATCCCAAGGGCTTCCATTTGTTTATGGATGCCGGTCTTTACGCTTCCTACGTCGGTCAGTGTGCAGGAAGGGGAAAGGAATTTTTCCAGCATGATCAGGTTTTTATCATTATTGGCTACCGGGGCGCAGAGAAAAATGTAGCGGCAATCCAAAAAGGCGGCATTAATTCCGGAAACTGTTTCATCGGCAATGCCTTCTTTTTTAGCCAGGTCCAAAGTGTCCTGATTGGTATCATATACGGTGATCCACAGATCCGGTATGGAAGTTTTGAGCGCTTTAGCAATAGAGCCGCCGATCAGCCCAAGGCCGATAAATCCTATTTTTAATGTATTCATGTGTATCCTCTTTTTGCCAGGGGTGAGGCTTTTTGTGTCTGTATCCCCTGTTAGAAACTGCGCCCTACAAGGCTGCAGAATGGTTTCAGTTCCTGGGTAAGACGGTCGAATTTTTCAAAGGTAAGCGATTGGGGGCCGTCGGAAAGCGCGCAGGCCGGGTTATTGTGTACTTCGATCATTAAGCCGTCCGCCCCGCAGGCGATGGCGGCTTTTGCCATAGGAGCCACATACTTATAGGAACCGGTGGAATGGGAAGGGTCTACAATGACCGGAAGGTGGGTTTTTCCCTTCAGGACCGGGACCGCGCTCAAATCTAAAGTGTTCCTGGTAGCTGTCTCAAAAGTACGGATGCCCCGTTCGCATAATACTACGTTGGGATTGCCTTCCGCAATGATGTATTCGGCTGCGTTGAGCCATTCGTCGATAGTAGCGCACAGGCCTCTTTTTAAAAGGACGGGAAGACCGGAACGGCCGGCTTCTTTTAACAATATAAAATTCTGCATATTCCTGGCGCCGATTTGGATCATATCCACGTATTTTACGGCGGCATCGATCGCTTCCCGGCATACAACTTCACAGATGGATGCAAGGCCGGTTTCTTTGGCGGCCTTCTGCATATAACGCAGGCCTTCTTCTTCCAAACCTTGGAAGGAGTAGGGGGAAGTCCTCGGTTTGTATGCGCCTCCCCTAAGGATGGATGCACCGGATTTTTTGACGGCTTTGGCAATGCACATAAGCTGTTCTTCCGATTCCACAGCGCAGGGGCCTGCCATAATGGCCGTAGAACCAGGGCCGATGAAAGTATTTCCCACTTGTATTGTGGAAGGTTCCGGGTGGAATTTTTTATTTGCCAGCTTATAAGTCTCTGTAACAGGTACAATCCTGTCTACGTCTTTGAAGCTGATGAGGTTTTCCGCAGGCAGTCTGGCTTTGTCGCCGACGATGCCGATAATGGTTACCTCCTCCCCTTGGGAAAGATGGGTGTTTAAGCCGCTGTTTTCAATATAGGATACCACGGACTGGATGCTTTCCTGCGCGGCATTGGGTTTCATAACTATAATCATAACTTTTCTCCGTTTCTGTCCGGTTATGCCAGGGATGGCATCCGGGGATTTTTACATGGAAAATATACCACTTCAACGCGCGAAAGTCAATAAAGATTCCGCTTCCTGGAAAGTTATTCATGCATACTGTCTGGCATCCGAATCAGGCATGGCAATAAATTAACTATACAAATTGTTTTATTTTGCTTGTAAAGTGAAGACAATTTTAGTAAAATATACGCATGGGAGTAAAAGGGCAGTAGAAAAATCCAATTACGGCCTAAGCACAATGCCCCAAAATAGCATAAATTGGAGGAATTTATATGAATGTTTACACAACTGACAAGATTAGGAATGTAGTATTGCTCGGTCACGGGGGGTGCGGTAAGACCAGTCTGGTAGAAGCAATGGCGTATTTATCCGGTATCACTTCCAGGATGGGAAAGGTATCCGACGGCAATACGGTAAGTGATTTTGGAAAAGAAGAGCAGAAAAGGCAGATTTCTATTTCCACATCGGTAGTTCCGATTGAGTGGGAAGGGATTAAGATAAATGTTCTGGATACCCCGGGGTTTTTTGATTTTGTGGGGGAAGTGGAAGAAGCGGTCAGTGCGGCGGATGCGGCGATTATCGTTGTTTCAGGGAAAGCCGGAGTAGAAGTGGGGACGGAAAAAGCGTGGGAGATCTGTGAAAAGTATAAACTGCCTCGTTTTATTTTCGTTACTGACATGGATGTGGATAATGCTTCCTTCCGTCAGGTTGTAGAAGATATGACGAAAGCATATGGGAAGAAGATGGCCCCGTTCCATCTGCCGATCCGTGAAAATGAAAAGTTTGTGGGGTATGTTAATGTCATTACGGAAACCGGCCACAGATGGCAGGGCAAAGAAGTGGTGGACTGCGAGGTGCCGGAGTACAGCAAGGCGAATCTGCAGCTATGCAAAGACACCCTTATGGAAGCGGTGGCGGAAACAAGTGAAGAGTTTATGGAACGCTATTTCGGCGGCGAGACTTTTTCCGAGGCGGAGATCAGGGCTGCCCTGCGTACAAACGTGATCGATGGATCGATTGTACCGATGACGATGGGTTCGAGTATATTGTGCCAGGGTATCTATACGCTGCTAGATGATATTGTGAAGTACATGCCCAGCCCGGAGAATAAGGAAATTGCCGGCGTCAGCCTTAAGACAAATGAAATTTTTGAAGCGAACTACGATTTTGCAAAAACAAAATCCGCTTATATCTTTAAGACGATCGTGGATCCTTTTATTGGGAAATATTCGTTGGTTAAAATCTGCTCAGGCGTATTAAAAGCGGATGACATGATCTATAACAGCGATAAGGATGTGGAAGAAAAAGTAAGCAAGCTTTATGTGATGCAGGGGAGCAAGCCTATTGAGATCAAAGAGCTTCATGCCGGCGATATCGGCGCTATTGCAAAGCTGACGGCGGCAAGGACGGGGGATACCCTTTCTACCAAGGCGACGGCGATTAAGTTCGGCAAAGCGGAGATATCCACGCCTTATACATATATGAGATATCATGCAAAGAATAAAGGGGATATTGATAAGGTTTCCCAGTCGCTGCAGAAGATGTCCCATGAAGACCAGACGATGAAAGTAGTGAATGATGCGGAGAACAGGCAGACATTGATTTATGGTATGGGGGATCTGCATCTTGAAGTGATTGCAAGCAGGCTGGCGAATGAATATAAAGTGGAAATAGAGATGATGCAGCCGAAGGTTGCTTTCCGCGAGACGGTGAAAAAGAATTCGGACGTGGAATATAAGTATAAAAAACAGTCCGGCGGGCATGGGCAGTATGGCCATGTGAAGATGCGCTTTTCTCCATTAGGGGATTTGGAAAAAGCTTATGAATTCTCACAAGAGGTTGTGGGAGGAGCTGTACCTAAGAATTTCTTCCCGGCGGTGGAAAAAGGCCTGCAGGATTCCGTGTTAAAGGGGCCTTTGGCGGCATACCCGGTGGTAGGCGTGAAGGCGGTATTGTACGATGGATCCTATCATCCGGTAGATTCTTCGGAAATGGCATTTAAGATGGCAACTATTCAGGCGTTTAAGAAAGGTTTTATGGATGCGCATCCGGTCCTTTTAGAGCCGATCGCCAATATCAAGGTAACGGTCCCTGACGCTTATACGGGTGATGTTATGGGCGATTTGAACAAGAGAAGGGGCAGGGTCCTGGGCATGAACCCGGTCAATGGCAAACAGGTGATCGAAGCCGATATCCCTATGACGGGGTTATTTGGATATTGCACGGATTTACGTTCCATGACGGGCGGACGCGGTACTTACGCTTATGAGTTCGTAAGATATGAGCAGGCGCCCAGTGATGTACAGGAAAAAGAAGTGGCGGCCAGGGCGGCGAAAGTTGCCGAGGGCAGTGAAGATTAAGATTGAGGAGAAACGCCGGTTTAGAATACCGGCGTTTTTTTATATCATAGGAAATTGCTCTGCAATTACCTATGATACAAAAACCCTCCGGGAGGATGCGCACTGCGCGCAAGAGAAAAATGGCTGCTGTCACAGCCGCGCTCCGGCGCGAGTGTGCGTCAGGACGCACACTTTTTTATATCATAGGAAATTGCTTATCAAGTGAATGGACTCTTGTATTTTGGGGGAGAAGAAGATATAATTCTTTACATATATGATTCGGTATGCGGAATCTGCGCCGCTGTGAAATCGCGGCATGGAGCGAAAGGAGCGAAGTGATTAGATTGAAAAATCAGCTTGATAGCTGATTTTATCAATCGGCTATTTGTGCCGGAGCATCACAAATAGCCCCGATGGCAGACGCAAATCTGATATTTGCGCTGTCCCGTCGCGTAAGTGCTCCGGAATGGAGGTTATTATGAAAAAAACGGTTCGGAATCTGGTCGTTATCCTGCTGGCGGCGGCAGCGGCTTTTGCGTATTATTATATTTCACTGCCGGCAATCAACATCCATTCTTCCGGCTTTTGGATCTTTATTATAACAATTATTATTGTAATAATGGCAGTTTACGCCGTCCGAAAGGCGGGAAAGGAATATGTGGAGTCTGAGGTAGCCGAAAAATTTGGTTTTAAGTTCAGCGCCTATGGACTGAAAGAGGACAAATTATTAAGAGGGATGGGGATTGTGTTGCTTTTTGTGGTGGCGGTGTATGTAATAGGGAGCGTCCTTTCATCCCCAATCGTGAATGCAAAAAAATACCAGGCGCTTTTGAAGATCGAGGAGCGGGAATTTACGGAAGATATCAAAGAAGTGGATTATCGTACGATCCCTTTGTTGGACAAGGAGTCGGCTTCGCTTCTGGGGAACCGTAAAATGGGGAGCATGGTGGATATGGTGTCACAGTTTGAGGTGGCCGGCGATTATTCCCAGATTAATTATAAAGGAGTCCCGGTGAGGGTAACCCCTTTGGCTTATGCGAGTACGATAAAATGGCTGACTAATCAAAGCCAGGGGATCCCTGCTTATATTCTGATCGATATGACGACGCAGAATACGGAGTGTGTGAAACTGGAAAAGGGTATTAAATACTCCAAATCCGAGTATCTTAACAGGAACCTTTACAGACATCTGCGCTTTAAATTCCCTACTTATATTTTTGACAGCCAGATTTTCTTTGAAATCGATGAGGAGGGGACTCCTTATTGGGTATGTCCGGTGAAAAAATTTAATATTGGTTTGTTTGGCGGACAGACAGTGGGCCGGGTGGTGCTTTGCAATGCGGTTACGGGAGAATGCGT
This sequence comes from uncultured Lachnospiraceae bacterium, assembly GCA_948470755.1. Taxonomy (GTDB): domain Bacteria; phylum Bacillota; class Clostridia; order Lachnospirales; family Lachnospiraceae; genus Kineothrix. Next base: position 7,380 of record CAOKPU010000031.1, read on the forward strand.
CGACTATGCGGTGGAGGATGTGCCGCAGTGGGTGGACAAGGTATATAATGCGGAACTCTTAATGGATTTATATGATTATTCCGGGATTTATAAGAATGGGTTCCTGAATTCCGTTTTAGGACAGAAAGACTGCCTGCAGTCCACCAATGGATACAATTACATAGCGTTGGAAGATGATGTCTGGGTTTATACGGGCGTTACCAGCGTAAGCGGCGACCAGTCCAACGTGGGGTTTGTGCTGATGAACCAGCGGACGATGGAAACCAGATATTATAAAGTGGAAGGGGCGATTGAAGATTCGGCTATGTCTTCGGCGGAGGGGCAGGTGCAGAATCTAGGATACCGCGCTACTTTTCCCCTGCTTTTGAACATTGCCGATGAACCCACTTATTTTATGGCTTTGAAGGATGCGGCAGGTTTGGTGAAAAAATATGCTATGGTAAATGTGCAAAAGTACCAGTGGGTAGCAATCGGCGATACGGTGCAGGAATGCGAGCGGAATTATACGGAGCTGCTTAATACGAACGGCATTGTGTCGGAGAATACGGATTTATATAAAGAAGCGTCGGGCAGGATAAAAACGATAGCCCCGGTGGTTTTGGAAGGGACGACTCATTATTATATTTGCCTGGAAAATAGCGGGGATATCTTTGACTTGGATCTTTCAAACAGAGATTTGATAAGCATTGTAAGGTATCAGGCCGGAGACAGCGTGAAGTTCAAATATACGGAAGGATATGGGTTGCATCAGGTAAAAGCCATGGAATAAAGAGAGTATGGGCCGGTTGATCTATGGGGCCGGGAAGAAAGCTTTTATTCCCGCGGGCAATGAGGAAGATAGCCATGCTTGCATTGATATTTGACGAATGCCGCGAGGGTCAAATACCCTGTTGTTTGCGGGAGGCATTTCATTTGGGATCCGAAGGTTTCGTCCGGCCGTAACCTTCGTACGCTGTCGCGGCAGGGAGTAGGGGGACGTTGGGACGCTGCGGATGGGAAATTTCCGGATATAGCGTTTGAATCAGGTGCTGCGCCCCTTGACAGAAGAAGGGAAAAAGGATAGAATTATCGGTGTTTTCATCCGGATTTTCCCGCTGTAAAGCTGCGGCATGGGAGTTGGATGTAGAAGATATGTATGGATTAATGAAAGATTGAAGATAAAGGAGCAAATGAGAGATGGCAGAACCATATAATCACAGAGAAGTGGAACTGAAGTGGCAGAAAATATGGGACGAGGAGAGGGCATTTGCGGTTTCCGGCGATTATTCCAAACCGAAATATTATGCGTTGGTGGAGTTTCCTTACCCATCGGGGCAGGGGCTTCACGTAGGGCATCCAAGACCGTATACTGCATTGGATATTGTGGCGAGGAAGAGGCGGATGCAGGGATATAATGTACTGTATCCTATGGGATGGGACGCTTTTGGGCTTCCTACGGAGAATTATGCAATCCAGAACCATATCCATCCGAAGATTGTTACGAAAAAAAATGTGGAGCGTTTTAAAGGGCAGCTTCATGCCCTTGGCTATTCTTTTGATTGGGAGCGGGAGATCAATACGACTGACCCAGGCTATTATAAATGGACGCAATGGATATTCCTTAAGCTGTTTAAGGCAGGGCTTGCCTATAAAAGCGAAATGCCGATCAACTGGTGTACTTCCTGTAAAGTAGGGCTTGCCAATGAAGAAGTGGTAAACGGCGTGTGCGAACGGTGTGGGTCGGAAGTTGTCCGTAAAGTAAAAAGCCAGTGGATGTTGAAGATTACCGAGTATGCGGATAAGCTGATTAAGGATCTGGACAGCGTAGACTATGTGGAACGGGTAAAAGTGTCCCAGAAAAACTGGATCGGTAAATCCGAGGGTGCGGAAGTTGATTTTAAAGTAAAAGATAAGGATGAAACGCTAAGGATTTATACGACAAGGCCGGATACGCTTTTTGGCGTCACTTATATGGTAGTGTCTCCGGAACATCCGATGATTGATAAGTATAAGGATGAGATAAAAAATTGGGATGAAGTGGTATCTTACCGGGAGAGCGCGGCGCGAAAGTCGGATTTTGAACGTACGGAGCTGGCGAAGGATAAAACAGGCGTTGCAATTGACGGCTTATCGGCAGTTAATCCGGTCAATGGGAAGGAAATCCCTATCTGGATTTCGGATTATGTGTTGATGACTTATGGAACGGGAGCCATTATGGCAGTCCCGGCCCATGATGAAAGGGACTGGGAATTTGCCAAGAAGTTTGGGTTGCCGATTATCGAAGTAGTGGCAGGAAGCCCGGTGGGTGTGGAAGAAGCCGTTTATACGGATGTGTCGGAAGGCGTTCTTGTAAACTCGGATTTTTTGAACGGCCTGCATGTGGCGGAAGCAAAATCAAAAATAATTGAATTTTTAGTGGAAAAGGGGATTGGCGCAAAAAAGACCAACTTTAAATTAAGGGACTGGGTATTTTCCAGACAAAGATACTGGGGAGAGCCGATTCCGATTGTGGAATGTGAAAAGTGTGGGTTTGTCCCGTTAAAGGAAAGCGAGCTGCCGTTGGAACTGCCGGAGGTGGAAAGCTATATGCCCACCGATAACGGGGAATCGCCGTTGGCGGCTATGACGGGCTGGGTGAATACGGTATGCCCTTGCTGTGGCGGCCCGGCGAAAAGAGAGACGGATACAATGCCTCAATGGGCAGGGTCTTCTTGGTATTTCCTCCGTTATACGGATCCGAAAAACGAAAATGCCCTGGCCGGCAGGGAAGCACTGGAATATTGGATGCCGGTGGACTGGTATAATGGCGGGATGGAACATACGACGCTGCATCTGTTATATTCCCGGTTCTGGCATAAATTCCTGTATGATGAAAAAGTGGCGCCTTGCCCGGAACCTTACCAGAAGCGGACTTCCCATGGCATGATCCTTGGTTCCAACGGGGAGAAGATGAGCAAATCACGCGGGAATGTGGTGAATCCGGATGATATTGTCAGGGATTACGGAGCGGACACTCTTAGGACGTATGAAATGTTTATCGGTGCTTTTGAATTAAGCGCAGCCTGGTCCGAGGACGGGGTAAAAGGCTGTCGGCGTTTCCTGGAAAGGGTATGGAAGCTGCAGGATATCCTGACGGAAGGGGAAGGTTACAGCGCTGACTTGGAAACGAAGATGCATCAGACGATAAAAAAGGTCAGCAATGATTTTGAAAATCTGAAATATAATACGGCGATTGCGGCGATGATGTCTTTGATCAACGACTTTTATAAGAAAAATGCGGTAACAAGAGGCGAATTCCGGACGCTTCTTTCCCTGTTGAACCCGGTAGCCCCCCATATTACGGAAGAATTGTGGGAACGCGTAGGCTTTGAAAGCAAGCTCTATCAGTCCGCATGGCCGGAGTATGAGGAGGAAAAGACGGTAGAGGCTACGGTGGAAATCGCTGTGCAGATTAACGGCAAGGTAAAAGCAGTGATCCGGACGGCGAGCGGCATTGGCAAAGAAGATGCGATTGCAGCCGGAAAAGAGGCTGTGGCGGATAAGATAACCGGGAATATTGTAAAAGAAATTTACGTTCCCGGAAGGCTCGTCAATCTTGTGGTGAAGCCATAGGATAAATCCCCATATGGGAAGTTTACGGAACTTCCTATATGGGGACAAATAAAATAATCATCTTTTTTTCTTCATGGACATCAGTTTATTGATTTTTTCAGTTTCTTCCGGTGTGGAATATTTACGTAAAGCGGCTACAATGGCCTCTATTTCCTGATCGCTGAAGGAGATATTCTGATGTCTGCCTTTTTGGGCTATGGACATTAGAAAAGGAAGCATCTGTTCTTTTTTCAGGTTTTGGCTTTCAAAGACCAGCGTTTGAAGAAACTGTAGTTTTGCCTGATCAATGCCTGCCACTAAAGGGTCATTCATCCATTTGTTCTGGTTCATGTGTGTTATTACCTCCAAACATTTCAAACATGGCTTTTTGTTCAGGGGAAAGCATTCCCATGAGCATTTCCATCATTCCATTGTTCTGATTGTTGCTGCTGCCGGAAAGATCAATGCCCGATCCGTCCGGATGATCCGGGGGATTGCCGGAAGAAAGGATGCTGCCTAAGCCTTCCGGGAAAAAGTCCGGGGCGAAATCTTTCATCATTTCCATTGTGCGGCTCATTTCTTTGTACATCTCTATAGAACGGAAAAGATCGGCGATCTGCCCAAGCTTTTTTTTCTCTTCCCCGTTACAAAAAGGAAGAAGTTCGGAACAAATTTTATGGATATTGAATTCTTCCTTGTGAAAGGAACAGCCGCTTAATTCATAAGAATGAGAATTGCATTGGTCAAGGGTATGGCGGAATTCCAGATATTTGATAAAGACAGCAAGTTTTTTGCGTTCTGCCTCATCAAAATAGGGCATTAAAATTTTTAGCATTTGTATATGATTGTTCGTATATAATGTATCAAAGGCAATGATTTTGCCCTGTTCGTCTTTTTCCATAGAAATCCCTTAACCCCATTTGCTTTTTAAATCTTATGTATAGGTAAAATAAAATATACTCCTTTCCGGCGCCATATGCGTTAAAAGCTTTTGCCCTCTTTAAGAGAAAATAGGCTCAAAAGAGCCTATTTTCAAGATGTGGACCAGCCTAAGCTTTAGAAAGAATTTCCGCAGCAGCAGAGAAGAAGAAGAATCCAGATGATACTGTCGCATCCGCAGCCGGAATTGTTGCCGCCAAAAAGGCCGCCGCCGAACCCACAGCCGTCGCTGCTGTCGCCGCCGTTGCAGCAGGAAAGCAGGATAAGGATCCAAAGAATAGAATTACATCCGCAGCCGGATCTGTTGCTATTGCCGCAGCCGCAGTTTGTTGCTGTTAAATCACTCATAGTGTTGCCTCCAAAGTTATTTTATTTATGGTTTATACTATGTGGGATGGCTTGCCAGTGTTTCCCATATAAGAAATAAATTTTGAAAAAATTTTAAAAATATGCTACAATATATGGACAAAATACTTGAATTAATTTCAAGGTATAGTAAAATAAATTATATATGCAATTTGGATAGATGGAAAATTGTGCATATACATATGGTAAGGAATAGGTTGCATGAAGGAGAATCAGGAAATGGCGGAGGGTCATATAGTTGCGGGGAGGAGATTCCGCACTAAGACGGATTATGAGGCTGCCTTGAGGGACAAAAAGAAAATAGATAAGATTTGTTCTGAATTTGATTTAAAGGATCCGAAAGCAGTGCTGGAACTGTATGGGAAGCTGAAAGCCGGCGATTACCGTTTTGAGACGATGGTAGGCAATGATTTTGACGATAAGGTTTTTGAAATGGCCGAACGGCTGCAGCATGGCGGGACGGAAGACAAAGCAGGCCGGAGAAAGAAAGGTAAAAAAGGGGAGGGAAAGGATGCCCAAAAGAAAGGGAGCGGGCAGGAAAAGAAGAAGGACGCGGTATCTTTGAAAGATATGGATGAGGATATGCAGCGGGAAGTGGCCGCATTGTTAAAGATAAGAGACAGGAGGCGCAGGATTTTACTGACGCTTTGCGCAGCCGGGGCAGTCATATGTTTTGGATATTTTGCCGCTTATTATTATCGGGCGGAAAAAACAGATAATGATTATGGGCAGCTTGCGGAGCTGAAAAACAGCGATGTGCTTGCAGATACGAAAGAAGAAGCGATCGTTGTGCGGGGGCGTGAGGAAGAAATAGAGTTGCCGGATGTTCTGAATGAATATAAAACATTATATAATAAGAACAAAAGGCTAATCGGATGGTTGAAAATTGACGATACAATAATAGACTATCCGGTGATGCAGACAAGCAACAACGAATATTATCTGGATCATAATTTTAATCAGGAAAAGGATAGCAATGGCAGTATTTTCATGGATGCATCGTGCAAGGCGTATCCACGATCACAGAATCTGATATTATATGGGCATCATATGAGATCGGGGAAGATGTTCGGCGATTTGGAAAAATACGCCAAAGAATCGTATTATAAGGAACATAGCGTGATCCAGTTCGATACTATATATGAAAAGAGCGTTTATCAGGTGATGTATGTATTTAGGACGAAGGTTCTTAAGGAAAATGAAATAGCTTTTAAGTATTATCAGTTTATAGATGCTTATTCCGGGGAAGAATTCAATTCTTATATGAAGGAAATGGCGGGGATGTCTTTATATGATACCGGGATAACGGCGGAGTATGGCGATGAACTGTTGACATTGTCTACTTGCGATCATTCGCAGACGGATGGAAGGTTTGTGGTGGTGGCGAAGAGGGTCCAGTAATAAATAGTTATAGCTTTACGATGGAGGAGAGCGGAAATGGCTAAGGGTAAGAAGACAAAAAAGAAAAATTGGAGATTAAGAAGGCAGCTACGTAAGACGCTAGGCTGTTTATTCATGATCTCGGCGCTGATAGTGACTGCGATTCCGGTGCAGCCGACAGAAGCAAGCGGCGGGGCGGATGGATGGGAGGACGGAGCGGATCTGTGGATAACTTCCCGAGATCTTCCTGTGGACATTAAAGGCGATAAAACGGAAATTGTATATTATACAAGGGATGGCTTATTCCGGTTTGCCTTTGTAAGCAGCCCGGAAAACCCTACGAATAAGATAGCGGTGATTGGCGGATATGATTCCAGATATCTGGAAGGAGGCAAGCTGTCCATCCCAAATGTGGTGGATGGATTTATACAGTATACAGACGCCCTTGGGACGGATAAGGGGTTTGTGGCTGCCAGCAAAAACGGGTCGCCGTTGTTTTATAAGCCGGTGGTAACGACAAAAGAAACGGTTGTAGTGGATAATGGTTATGAGATCGCCCGGGATGAAGAAGGGAATATGCTGATGAAACCGGACGGAAGCGGATGGGAGATGGTGCCGAATATTACGGAAGAGACGAGGACAATAACCCGCGCCGCTGATGAATACGTGCCGTGCTGGGCGACGGATTACGATAAATGGCATGATGAATCCACTGGTGAAGACGTCCAGTTATATTATAAGGATCCGGCAGACGGACAGTACAAAGAATGTACGGGCAATGAAGTGAGGATCAGGGATGCGGATGTAAGGTATATTTCCGGCAAGGCAGTGGAAGTTGTCGTGCAGAATGCAAACCAGCCCAACGAAAAGCATGTTTGGGGCGGAGCTGGGGGAGCAAGCCCTGCGGTGAAGGCCGGGGTAACCGTGGATGCGAACGGTAATCCTACATGTACCGGTGTATTTGCAGGATCGAAAGGCGCGAACATTACTTCATTGACAGTAGGCGCAAAATTACAGGGGATTGGCGATTATGCTTTTTATGGATGTACCAACCTGTCTACGATTGACTTAAAAAACGGTTTGCAGATTCTCGGCAACCATAGTTTCGAGAACTGCACCCGTATGTCTACGGTGAACATTGAACCGAATGCGGCAGTACAGGTGCTTGGGGATCACGCTTTTGCAGGATGCAGGGGGCTGACAGAGTTTGCAATCCCTCATGCGCTGGAGGCGATCGGGGATTTTTGCTTTAAAAACTGCATACGTCTGGAAAATATACAGCTAAAGCCTCAGACCGGTTCCAACAGCCTTAGGCGGATCGGCTATAAGGCGTTTGAGAATTGTGAGTCTTTAAAAGCGCTGGATCTTCCGGATACTTATGATGGTGCGGATAAGAATAATAAAGAGTATTTCCATTTGTCTACGGTGAAGGGATGCAGTTCACTGGAACGTATTTCCACATCCAGCAAGTCAATGGATCTTGTGACAGATGAGACTGTGGATGGATCAAGCTATACTTTTGAGGCTTTTAAAAAAGATATGCCGGAAACTTTTTATGTGGAAGGGCCAGGCTATCTGACAAGCGTAAGTGAAGATAAGAGCAATAGGACCCCTGTGCATGTAACGGCTAATACACAGCATATTGCATTCAGTTATCTGGAATATTCTCCGAACCCGGGAAAGTATGAAATCGTAGATTATGCCAGAGATGGCGCGGATAACCTGTTAAATGACCCTGGCAATGAGGTGGAACTTGTTTTTGCGGTCAATAAGGCACAGCAGCTTACGGATTTTGAAATATGGGGGGATTGGAAGCTGGCGGCGAATATTGTGCTTCCGGAACAGATTGGGCCGTATGGAGTGCTTGAAATCAATGAGGGCAGTTTCAGCGATAACTGTTATGTGAAAAAAATCACGCTGCCCAGCAGGCTGGAAATGATCAATAACAATGCGTTCCGGGGATGTCACAGGTTAAAACATATTATTTTTAATGATACGACAAGTATTATATCAATCGGGGACGGGGCGTTTGACACCCAGGTGGCTTCAACGGTCCCTATGCATACCTGCGGAGAGGCCTTGGAGGCGGAGCCTTATTTGAGCTTTTCGGGTACAATAGCGGATTCGGAAGGAAAAATGACGGAACCCTATAAGTATGCCATGAACCGCAACAGCAATATTAACGAGGGCGAGCAGCCGACTACCTATATTACTTATTACAGCGGGTGGCCGACTAACCTTACGGTCCAGTACAATAGAGGGACCGGAATGGCGGAACTGGTAGGATATCCTACCAGGGAAGAGATTAAAAATGGTTTTTCAGCGGATCCTACAGATCCCCGGACGGAAAATGGTTATAAATACCCTTATATCACTAAGGCAAGGTCAGATGCTGCATCCGGCGGAGCAGGAGGCATGGATGCCGTAGATAAATATAACGAATGGAAAAACAACGGCGGAGCGGAACCTACGGAAGAAGAACGGGCGGTTGCGGAGTCCGCAGTGTTTAATATGGTTATTCCGAATGGGGTAACGGCAATTAAGTCCGGATTGTTTTCCGGTATTATCCCTTCTCAGGTTAAGGGCAATCTTCCGGAGACGCCGGCGCAGAAGAACGATGACGTAAAGTCTATTACGTTGATGAGCATAGAAACGGTGGAACCTTATACATTTGCAAATCTGGAAAGCCTGGAAACCTTTAATATGAACGGAGGGAGTACGCTGGGCGATTATGCGTTGTATAACAGCAATAAGCTGAAGGATGTTTCGGTAGGCCCCAGCGTAACTACCTTAGGAACCCGTCCTTTCCGGGGGTGCGATATATTGGAAAATGTAAATTTTGACCCGGAAGGCACTTTTAGATGTACAAATGCCATTATCTTTGAAAAAGAGGCCGGAGCGGAAGGGGCAAATACAGCAGTAGTGCAGTGTCTGGAAACAAGAGGCGCGACTACAGGTACGACTACGGTGAAAGCGGATGAAATGGAAGGAGTGAAAAAGCTCTATAGGGAAGCGTTTATGAACTGCGATGGGATTGGTGAAGTGGATTTATCCAAGTCTTCGATCAAAGAAGTCCCCGAACTTTGTTTTGCGGATTATGAAAGAGATCCGGATAATGCGGATGGGCAGCCGGCCCGGGACAACCGCCTGGGCAGGGTGGTATTGCCTTATGGTACGACGCAGATTAAAAAAGGAGCTTTTTGGAACAGCAATGTGTATGGGGTAGTGATCCCTGCCAGCGTATCCTATATTGAGCCGGATGCTTTTTCCTATACGGCCGGTATGGTAAGCGACCCGGATGCTCCTTGGGATGGGACGGACGATCCGATATTTGCCAACGGTTCTTCCCCGAGAATTACTTTTATTGCAAGGGACGGTTCGCCGGCAGCGATATATGCGGAAAATTATGCGTATATAGAGTCTACGGAGACAGATGAACTGAAGGCGAGATATACTGTATATTTCTTTGATGCGTTTGACCCTCAGAACCCGGTACTGATTGCAGAAGTACAGGTAATGCATGGGGAAGATGCGGAATTGCCGGAGCCTCCGGAACATGAGGGCTATGTATTTGATTATTGGATCCCTGCTGATGCATGGAAGGCGGTATCCGCTGACAACCTGACAATCAGCGCTATGTATAAGCCGGTAGATGCGACGACATATACGGTAGACTTTATTGACTGGGACGATGAAATTATCGTGTCGCGTACGGTAGTGGAAGGGGAAGCGGCGGAAGCGCCGGTAGACCCGGAAAGGGAAGGCTATCTGTTTTTAGGCTGGAGGCCGTCGGATTTTAGCAATGTAACGGAAGATATGAAGATATATGCCCAGTATGAAAAGAGAGATCCGGCAAAATATGTAGTTTCCTTCTATGACTGGGATGGGAAGTTAATCCGGGCACAGCAAGTGGAAGAGGGCGAAGATGCTATTGAGCCGCCGAACCCTACCAGGGAGGGCTATACATTCTCCGGCTGGCTTCCGGCGGACGGATGGAAGAATGTAACGAAAGACGTGGACTTATACGCCCAATATACTACTGCGGGTGAAGATGATCCTGATAACAAACCGGATGATCCTGATAACAAACCGGATGATCCTGATAATAAACCGGATGACAATAAGAAACCGGATGATAACAACAAAGGGGATAATAATAACAACAGCAATAATAACAATAATGGAGGGACCAGCGGGAATTCCGTATCCGAGAACGCTACGAAATATAAAGTCGTGGTACACGGAGGAAGTGGCTCCGGGGAATACACGGCAGGTACGATTGTCCCAATCAACGCTTATGCGAGAGCGGACGGTACGGTATTCGATAAATGGACCAGTTCGTCCGACGGAGTGGGCTTCGTGAACCAGACGGCGATTTCAACGACGTTTACGATGCCGTCGAATAATGTGGAAATTACGGCGAACTTTAAGACGGGCAGCTCTTCTTCCGTAAGCGGGAATTCGAGAAGCGCCCGCAGGAATTCCACAACTACGGTGGATGTAACGAAAAACGGGATCTCCAATGAGGATTTGGCTTCGGCAAATGTAAAAGGGTCTTCGGACAATTATGTGATCAGGGTAACGGATGATGCACAGGCAACGGCGGCAGTGATCGCTGCTTTGGAAGCGCGATACGGCGATTTGAGCAATATTGCATATCTGCCAATGGATATCAGCCTTTTTGATGCAACGGGACAGACGAAGATTACAGATGTATCGGGCATCAGCGTGGATATCACTCTTCCATTGCCGGATGGGCTGATACAATATGCCGGCAATAATAAAGCGGCCAGCGTGGTAAACGGCCGTCTGGAGGATTTGGGAACGAAGTTTACGACCATTGACGGAGTGCCGTGTGTCCAGTTTACAGCTACGCATTTTTCGCCGTATACAATTTACGTAGATAAAGGGAATCTGACGGAAGGGCTTATTGACGCAACTCCTAAGACCGGCGATCCGATCCATCCAAAGTGGTTCCTGGCTATGGGGCTGGCATGTATTTCTATCATATTGTTCTGTAAAAAGGATAAGAAACGGCCTAAAGTAAAGGCGGCTTAAGTTCGGGGGGAGCCTATGCACAAAAAAAACAAAATTATAATAGGATTGCTGCTGCTATATTTTGCAGCAGCAGCCTGGTTTCCTTTGGCCGATGCCAGGGCAGCTTCTGCTTCATCGGCCGATTTTCAGATGAAGGGGGATACATTAATGAAATATACAGGCACGGCTAGCGCCGTGTCTATTCCTACTTCTGTGAAGCATATTGGCAAAGAAGCTTTTGCCGGCCATACGGAGCTTGTAAAAATCGAAATACCGGGATATGTGGAAAGCATCGATTATAACGCGTTTAGTGGTTGTTCATCTTTGGAAACAGTGGCAGTCCCGGATACGGTAAGGACGATTGGCAACGGCGCGTTCAGCGGCTGCGGCAATTTGAAATCCGTTGTATTGGGAAAGAAGACGGAAAAGCTGGGAACAGGGATATTTGCGGGCTGCCATTCGCTTTCTTCTTTGAGGGTGCATAAGGATAACGAGTATTTATCTTATGAGAATGGAGTCCTTTACAGTAAAGATAAAAAAACGATATATTGTATGATCCCGGGATATGAAGGCGGAACATACACTATGCCTGCAACGGTAGTGGAAATTAAAAACAATGCGTTTTGGGGATGTCAAAAGCTGGAAAAGGTATTGATTGGGAGCAATGTGAAATCCATACCGGATTATGCTTTTACCAACTGTACAAGCTTAGAAAGCGTGTCTTTTCCGTATTCCCTGCGCAATATCGGGATAAAAGCGTTTGCCGACTGCATTAACTTGGGGAATACGGAAATCCCGATGTCAGTAGCACAGATCCATAAAACTGCTTTTGACGGCTGTGTAAAATTAAGAATTATCGCGGAAGAAGGTTCCAAAGCAGCTCAGTATGAAGCGGAAAGAGATAAGTCCAATGTGGCAAGTGCGGAATACCAGGATATTGGGGGAAGCGATAACGGAACGGAAGCCGGTTCCGGGGAAGAAGCCGGTAACGAAGCGCCGGGCCCTATGGGGGGCAGCTTGTTGGGGCAAAGCAGGATTGTGGGCGGTAATGCTGTTGTCTTCATAGATAATGGGCAGTCCAAAGTGCTTTCAGGGAATCAGCAGGCAGAGTCCGAAGAAGGCGTGGCAGCAGCGGAGGTTATGAAAGGAAGCGGCCAAGGTTCTTTTCCAAAGTATACGATTGTAAGTAATGAGAAAATAGCTTCTCAGGCTTATTACCAGGACAGCGGGCTGACGGATTACCAGATCCCGGAGGGGATCAAGGAAATTGGGGAGTTTGCTTTTGCAAGGTCGGGCCTTACCAGCATTGTGATTCCGGAAGGAGTAACATCAATCGGCTATGGGGCGTTTTATCATTGCGATGCGCTGGAAGATATACAGATACCTTCTTCCGTAACGGAAATAGAGCCATCGGCTTTTGCGGAAACAAAATGGATGGAATCCCGGAAAAGCGATAAAATGAATCCATTCACTATAGTTGGGGACGGGATATTAATTGCTTACGGCGGAATGGGAAGCCAAGTGAAGATTCCGGAGGGAGTCAAGCAGATTGGGGCGGAAGTTTTTAAAGACAATGCCCGTATAACGAGTGTATCGCTGCCGTCGAGCGTTACGGTAATAGGTGAGGATGCCTTTGCCGGCTGCAGCAGCTTAGTCAGCATATCCGGAGGGGATTATCTGACGGAAATCAGGGACAGGGCTTTTGAAGGCTGCCCGATCAGTACGGTTAAAATCCCTGCATCGGTAAAAAAGATAGGATTGAAAGCCTATGATTTATCGGAGTCGGGAAAAAAGGATGGGACGAAGAATGTGGTACTCCTTGGGCGGAGCCTGCCTGCCGTTTCTTATGAAAAGACGGCCACCCGTTTGGTGAATGAGGAATATCGGGACGCGGTGTTTAAGGATGTGCAGATAGCTATTGTGGATGATGGCATTACAGCGGCAGATATTGCAGGAACGGTATTGGATTATGATGCAGGGGGGTTCCGAGGGCTGGTGTGCAGTGTGGAACAGCAGGCGGGGATTGAGGAAGCTGGTAAGCTGAAGGTGAAGTTTGCGATGTTTCAGGAAAATGATGCGGGTGTAAACACGCTGCCCGGGCAGGTGACGGTATACGGAAAGGCATATGAATTGACAGGGCAGGAGGACATGGAGTATCTTGCAGGAACAGAGGATGAGGAAGCGGAAGGGACTGTGATTGTGGAAGTGGACAGCAATACACTGCCCGGGTCGCCGGCGGCGTCAGCGGAGATTTCAGGAAACCAAAGAAACTATATCTTACGCATCAGCGATAATCATGAAGATGGCAGCGCCATTATCAATGCCTATCGTCGGGCGGTTTCCGGCGGACAGTTAAAAAGCCTGCAAGTGTATGATCTTACCTTATATGATGCGGTAAAAGGGACGCCCATTACGAAAATGGGCAGACAGAAAGCGGTGATCACACTTCCAAAACCGAATGGAATCCTAGCGGAAAACATTCAAGTGGTGTGCCTGGATGAAGACGGGCAGTTAGAAAGGGTGGATTCCCGTATGGTAACGGTGGATGGACAGCCGTGTATACAATTTCAGGCAGATCATTTTTCCGTTTATGGAATTTGTAATTAGAAGGAAAATATTGGGTCGAAAAACCGGTGGTAACGGCAAGGTAACGAATAACCGCTCCTGGCATAAATTAATTAAAAAGCCAGGAGCGGTTTATGTTTCGCGTCAGACAGCAGATTGGTTGTACGGATGAAGTGATGGATTCTTGTATAGCAAGAGATTTTTCAAAGGAGGATGCTATCCGGGTAGCGGTGTTGGATACAGGAATAGGGAACCATCCTGACTTGTCCGGCCGGGTAGATGCGTTTTTTGATTTTCTTCACGGGGAAAAAAGTGCCTATGACGACAGTGGACACGGAACTCATGTAGCAGGGTGCATCGGAGGCAGCGGGAAAGCTTCGGGAGGGATGTATAAAGGAATCTGCCCATGGTGCCGAATGATAGTGGGGAAAGTGCTGGACCGCAACGGCGACGGCAATATGGACGATATGTACCGGGGCGTTGAGTGGGTATTGGAAAATAAGGAAAGATATCATATCAGGGTAATGAATATCTCTATTGGCATTGGACATATAGAAAATGAAGAAAGGATGCATGAACTTTTGAGGATTGTAGATGAAGCATGGGATAACGGTATCGTGGTAGTCTGCGCAGCGGGGAACATGGGGCCGGAACCTATGACTTTATCGCCGTTAGGATCCAGTAAAAAGGTAATTACCGTAGGATGCCACGATGGAGGGTTTTATTCGGGGAAAAGCTCTTTGTGCGAAAGTTATTCAGGAAGGGGGCCTTCGCCTTATGCAGTAAAAAAACCGGATGTGGTAGCTCCCGGAACCGACATAATATCCTGTAATATCGCTTGCCGCACCTCCTTTAGGAAGTACAGGAACGCTTATGTGAAAAAAAGCGGCACATCCATGGCAACGCCTATCGTATCAGGCGCTGCCGCATTGCTTTTACAAAAATACCCGGAATTATCCAATGAACAAGTAAAACGGAAGATTAATTATAGCGCTACGGATATGCATGAACCTTGGACGAAGCAAGGGTGGGGAATGATCAATGTAGGAAAGCTCATTAAAATTGCATATTGACACTCGTAGTATGATTGTATACAATTATACCTAATATATAATGCACCAGACGCAAGCATGGGCAGGCGGCGGGGAAGGGCTGTCGTCTTGACAAGGATGAATGGGGGCGGGGAAGAAAATGCATAATTATGACGTAAAACAGGAAGTGACGGACAAGTATTCTTTGAGGGGACGTGTATTCAATAAGATCAGGGAAGACATCCTTAGCGGTAAGTATAGAGAACATGAAGAACTAAAAGAAGTTGCGATTGGTGAAGAACTGGGCGTAAGCAGGACGCCGGTAAGGGAAGCCTTCCGGCAGTTGGAACTGGAGGGCCTGATCCAGATTGTACCCAATAAAGGCGCATATGTTACAGGGATTACCGCAAAAGACGTGGAAGATATCTATAGGATACGCTCGCTGCTGGAAGGGCTGTGTGCAAAATGGGCAACAGAATATATCACGCAGGAACAGTTGGAGGAATTGGAAGAAAATGTATATTTGGCGGACTTTCATGCCGCTAAAGGCCATCTGGATCAGATGGCTGATTTGGACAACCGCTTTCACCACATCCTGTACGAAGCATGCAATAGTAAACAGTTGGCAAGATTGTTGATTGATTTTCATGAATATGTCCTCCGTGTAAGGAAAAAAACACTTTCCAGCGGAGGAAGAGGCCGGATATCCAACGATGAACATCGGCAGATTATGGAAGCCATTAAAGCAAAAGACGCAGACCGGGCGGAAGCTTTGGCTCATGAACATATGATTAATGCGTATGACAATATGGTGAAGAACGGATTGTATCATATCTATCCTTCATACGGGGAGGATGGCCCTGCGGATGGAAAAGGGTAAAAGCAGGATAAAGGGTGGTAAAACGGACGGAAACGGACTGTACAAAAGGGCATTAAGAGAGTAAGATGTAAGGAAGACGGGAAAAGTAATAAAATGTTTTATGATTATATATAATAAGGAGAGAAAATATGGACAGGATTAAGATGAAGACCCCCTTGGTGGAGATGGATGGGGATGAGATGACAAGAATCCTCTGGCAAATGATAAAGGATGAGCTTATAATGCCTTTTATTGACTTA
This sequence comes from uncultured Lachnospiraceae bacterium, assembly GCA_948470755.1. Taxonomy (GTDB): domain Bacteria; phylum Bacillota; class Clostridia; order Lachnospirales; family Lachnospiraceae; genus Kineothrix. The sequence goes on from CAOKPU010000031.1 coordinate 23,387, forward strand.
AAGACAGAGTACTATGATCTTGGGCTGGAGCACCGTAACGAAACCGACGATCAGGTAACGGTGGATTCGGCGGAGGCCACAAGGAAATACGGCGTTGCCGTAAAATGCGCTACAATTACCCCGAACGCAGCCCGTATGACGGAATATCAATTGAAAGAAATGTGGAAAAGCCCGAATGGGACGATCCGTGCGATATTGGACGGGACGGTATTCCGCGCTCCCATTGTAGTTAAGGGGATTGAGCCTTGCGTCAGGAATTGGGAAAAACCGATTACCATTGCCCGCCATGCTTATGGCGATATTTATAAAAATGTGGAGATCCAGGTGCCGGGGGAAGGGAAAGCCGAGCTGGTCTTTACGGCAAAAGACGGTACCGTGAGAAAAGAAACGGTTCATGAGTTTAAAGGGGCCGGCATTTTGCAGGGAGTACATAATACGAGGGCTTCGATCCAAAGTTTTGCAAGGGCTTGCTTTAATTATGCTTTGGATACCAGACAGGATTTATGGTTTGGGGCGAAGGATACTATTTCCAAGAAATATGACCATAGTTTTAAAGACATATTTCAGGAAATCTATGATGCGGAATATAAAGAACGGTTTGAGGCGGAGGGGCTTGCATATTTTTACAGCCTGATCGATGATATTGTAGCCCGGGTAATGAAGGCAAAAGGCGGCTTTATATGGGCGTGCAAGAATTATGATGGGGATGTTATGAGCGATATGGTTTCATCTGCTTTTGGATCTTTGGCGATGATGACCTCTGTTCTCGTTTCGCCGACGGGCGTATATGAATATGAGGCGGCTCATGGAACGGTGCAGAGGCATTATTATAAACATCTGAAAGGAGAGGAGACTTCCACCAATTCAGTGGCGACTATTTTTGCGTGGACAGGTGCGTTGCGCAAAAGGGGCGAACTGGACGGGATCCGGGAATTGATGGAGTTTGCGGATAAATTAGAAAAGGCTACGTTGGCAACTATTGAAGCCGGGAAGATGACGAAGGACCTGGCGCTGATTACGACGCTTAAGGATGTAACAGTGTTAAACAGCGGGGATTTTATCAAAGAAATCAGGAAAACGCTGGAAGCTATGTAAATATTATTCCATACGAAAGGGAGTCTCATCCCCACTGTATCCAAGGCGGTTGCAAATACCTTTTTGTGCAATCGGCTTGGGTACTGGATGGATCTCTTGGCATCCGGATTTTATGAAAAAGACTCCCGGAGTATGCGTTAGGAAATACATTTTTTATGGAATCATTCTTCCGATCCCAAGGCTTCCCAACGTTCCATAAGACTGTTGAGTTCTGCTTCGATGCTTTCCTTTTCTTTGGACAGTTCCTGGAGTTTGGCTACGTTGGTGCAGACGTCTGGCCTTGCCATTTGACGGTCAATTTCCGAATCTTTGTTTTCCAGTTCTTCAATCCGTTTTTCAATGCGTTTAATCTCGTTTTCTTTTTTCCGCTGTTTTGCTTGTTGTTCTTTTTGCTCTTTCCAGCTTAACTTAGCGGCGGAGCTGCTTTCCCGGGTATGAGGGGAAGCGTCTTCTGCTGATGGGATGGGCGTGTTGTTTTCCTGTTTCTTTTCCAGATAGTAGTCGTAATTGCCAAGATAGCTGGTTAGTGTATTGCCGGATAGATCCAGGATGCGGCTGGCTGTCCGGTTGATGAAATACCGGTCGTGGGAGACATAAAGGACCGTTCCCGTATATCTGTTCAGGGCGTCTTCCAAAATTTCTTTGGAAGCGATGTCCAAATGGTTGGTAGGTTCGTCGAGAATAAGGAAGTTGGATTCCGACAGCATCAGTTTGGCGAGGGAGACTCTGCCCCGTTCGCCGCCGCTGATATCTCCGATCCGCTTAAATACGTCATCTCCTGTAAACAGGAAAGCGGCAAGGGTATTGCGGATTTCCGTGTTGTTCAGATAAGGATAATCATCAGAGATTTCTTCAAACAAAGTTTTTTCCATATGAAGGACATGGTGTTCCTGATCGTAATAGCCTATGTGGACGTTTGTGCCAAAACGGATGAAGCCGTTGTCAGGGTCAAGCAGTCCATTGATTATTTTCAGGATGGTGGTCTTACCGGTTCCATTGTCGCCTATAATCGCTACATGCTCCCCTTTTTTTAACGAAAAATGGATATTTTCAAACAGCCGCAGGGAGCCGAAGGATTTGGAGAGGTTTTCGATGGAAAGCACATCGTTGCCGCTGCTGTATTTTGGTTCTAAGGAGATGTGCATATCGGTACGTGCCTGCGTGGGTTTTTCCAGACGTTCTATTTTTTCCAACATTTTTTCCCGGCTTTCCGCCCGTTTGATGGATTTTTCCCGGTTAAATGATTTGAGCTTGGCAATGACCTCTTCCTGATGTTTGATTTCCTGCTGCTGGTTCATATAGGCTTTTAGCTGGGCGGTGCGCAGAGCCTCTTTTTTGACGGCGTAATTGCTGTAGTTACCGGTAAAGACGGTTGCTTTTGTCTGATCGATTTCTATGATTTTGTTGGAAATGCGGTCTAAAAAATATCGGTCATGGGAAACGATGATGACCGCTCCTTTGTAGTTTAAAAGGTAGGTTTCCAGCCAGGTAATAGAAGACATATCCAGATGGTTGGTAGGTTCATCCAACAGGATCAGGTCCGGTTTTAAAAGCAGAAGCTTCCCGAGGGCCACTCTGGTCTTTTGCCCGCCGGAAAGCGTGGAAATAGATTTGGTAAAATCCTCTTCCGAAAAACCAAGCCCTTTTAAAACGCCGGTAAGTTCGCTGCGGTAAGTATAACCGCCGTTGGATTCAAACCGGTGGGTAAGCATAGAATACGTATTCATTAGTTGTTCCAGTTCCTGGCCGGAAACTGTCTTCATTTCCAGTTCTATTTTCCTGATGCGGGCTTCCAAGTCAATGAGTTCTTGTTTGACAGTAAGCAGTTCGTCATAAATGGTATGGCTACTGTTGACGGATTGGTGTTGGGCAAGATATCCGAAGCTTTTATTTTTGGAGAATGTCACATTTCCTTCATCCGCAGCCAGCTCGCCGACGATGATCCGAAGCAGAGTAGTCTTTCCGGCGCCGTTTATTCCCACAATGGCCGCCTTGTCCTGATCTTCTATATGAAAAGAAACATTTCTTAATATATTTTTTTCATTGAATGATTTGCAAATATTCTGGCACGACAGTATCATTCTTTTTTCCTCCAAACGTAAAGATAGCCTTAAGCCGTTTCCCTCCATTTTACATAGCGGGAAGGGCGCTGTCAATAAGAGCGGAACATCTATTTGACATTATTTTGGCAGTCTTATATAATAATGAAGAATACTAATATAGGGGGCAGCACCGTGGAAGAAAAGGAAATTTCACAGGCGGTTATCGGACGCCTGCCGCGATATTTCAGATATCTGGGTGAACTTAAAGATGAGGGGATTGAACGGGTATCTTCGCAGGAATTAAGCGATATTATGCAGGTCACCGCTTCGCAGATCAGGCAGGATCTGAATAATTTTGGCGGTTTCGGGCAGCAAGGGTACGGGTATAATGTGGAGTTCCTTTATGAAGAAATCGGCAGGATTCTTGGGATTGACCGGAAGCATAACCTGATTATCATAGGGGCGGGGAATTTGGGACAGGCGTTGGCGAATTATATGAATTTTGAACGCCGCGGATTCTTATGCAAAGGTATTTTCGATAACAATCCTAAGCTCTACGGAAGAAAAATAAGAGGGATTGAAGTACAGCCTATGGAGGCTATGGAGCGGTTTGTGCCAGACAATAATATTGATATCGCAGTGCTGACGATACCGAAGGGCGAAGCGGCGGGGATTGCAAAGGAACTGATCCGGTATGGCATCAAAGGGATTTGGAATTTTGCCCATGTGGATTTGAAGGTGCCGGAAGGGGTACAGGTAGAAAATGTCCATCTGTCCGACAGCCTGATGAAGCTGTCTTATAATATTAGCAGATTTCAGAATGACAAATAGGCCAATAGCGGATATTATGGCGGACAAAGACAGAAGTGAGGATATTATGGCGCGTTCAGAGAATACATTTAAGGAGGCGTTGGCAGGGAAGAATATTCCCTTGCTGACATTAGATAATAAATGGCATCAGCTTTTTACGCAGGCGCAGACGGAGATCCCGGTGGAAGTACGGCGCGGGGAGGATCAGCTTAATGAGCTGATCAGGAAGCAGGGGAAGCTGAATACGGAGTCCAAGGAAATCCGGAAGCTGAAAAAAAGACTGATGGCAGAGATTATGGAGCTGGCAGATTCTACAGGAGGCAACCCGGATGCGGCTTCCGAAAAAAAGATGGAGGATAACAGGCGGCTGATCAATGAATGCAATGAAAAGCTGGAAGACTATGCCAGGGAACTTAGGCTGCTGCCGGAAGAGATTTCGCGGATTAATTATAAACTGATGCTTGTGACGATGGATATCTGTTATAAAAGGATTGCGGAAAATACAAGGGAGATTGACGGGATCGACAGATGGGTCAAGGATATAAGGATTGAGATTAAGAAGAAGCTGATCCGCAAGGATGAAAGCGAGAAGGCGGTTTTTGATTTGTATTCTTATATGCATGATATTTTTGGCGCGGAAGTGATAGAGATATTTGATATGAAGTATAATCCGGAAGAGCGTAGAAAGGCCAGGGCCGAAAGGGCGGCAAGAAAAAGGGATGCTGCCGTCCAAAAGGGGATTGTGACGAAAAAAGCATGAAGCAGGAATAGTAATGGATGGAATACGTCGAAACGGGGTTTTGACGTATTTTTAAATCGCCGGATCGGACGATTGCCCCGGGGAAAGTATTTTATAAACAGTGGCAAAGGGAAGGGAGAAAGGCGCGGATGAAGCGGTATTTAGTTTCTTCAAAAGAAATGAAAGAATATGACCGGAATACGATAGAATATTTTGGAGTGCCTTCTATGGCGCTTATGGAGCGGGCGGCTCTGGCTGTAGCTGAAGAAATCAAAGCGAGGTTTCCGGCGGGGAAAAAGGTCTTGATTGCCGCGGGAAACGGAAATAACGGCGGAGACGGCATTGCTCTGGGCAGGATGCTGAGGCAGGATGGTTTTGATGTGGATTTCTGTCTGATCGGCGACAGGGGAAAATGCAGCGAAGAGACAAAAATGCAATTGAAAATAGTGGAAAAATATGGATATCCTTTGCAAAGCAAAATGGAAGATAAGGAATATGATATTATAGTGGATGCTTTATTTGGGGTGGGGCTTTCCAGAAAGCTGGAAGGAAAGTTTGCAGAGGCCGTCCGTCAAATAAATAAAAGCAGTGCATTTGTCTGCTCTGTGGATGTGCCTTCCGGCATCCATGCGGATGACGGGGAAGTGATGGGAGAAGCGGTGCGGGCGGATCTTACGGTGACGTTTGCATTTGAAAAACTGGGCCATATGCGGTATCCGGGCCGTGGATACGCAGGGGAAACCATCTGCAGGGATATAGGGATCACACCGGAAAGCTTTTTGGGAAGCGCGCCGGAAGTTTATACTTTGTCGGGGGCGGTAGACGACGCTATGCCGGCAAGATATGGGGGAGGCAATAAAGGTTCTTTCGGGAAGGTATTAGTGATTGCCGGAAGCGTGAATATGAGCGGGGCGTGTGAATTATGCGCTAAAAGCGTCTATCGGATGGGAGCCGGCATGGTAAAAATCATAACTCCGGAGGAAAACAGGATAATCGTCCAAACGAATATCCCGGAAGCGCTTTTTGCCCCTTACCGGATAAATGAAGGGAAAACAGGGGAAAGTCCGGAAAAACTGCATAAACTATTGGAAAAAGAAATGGAATGGGCGGACTGTATTGTAATCGGGCCGGGCATAGGGAAGGGTAAGGAGGCTTATACGCTTTTAGAGCATGTTTTAACTGACGGTGGAAAACCTCTTGTCATAGATGCGGATGGGCTGAATTTATTGGCGGAGGATCATGAGCTAAAAGGGATGCTGGCGGAGAGGGGGAAAAGGGTCCCCAATGCCGTCCTGACTCCCCATCTGGCGGAATTTTCCAGGCTTTGCGGCTGTACGCCGGAGGAGGCGAAAAAGGATGTTTTGCATAAAACGAAGGAAATGGCGGGAAGGTACGGCTGCGTCGTTGTATGTAAAGATGCGGGGACTGCGGTGGCTGTGCCAAATGAGCCGGAGATTTATTGGAATACCGTCGGAAATGACGGCATGGCGACAGCAGGGATGGGAGACGTGCTCGCAGGCGTGATAGGAGGCCTTCTGGCGCAGGGGATGGAAGCCGGGAAGGCGGCCGTCCTGGGCGTATATATCCATGGATTGGCTGGGGATATGGCGGCCAAGGAAAAGGGAAAATATGCGTTAATGGCAGGGGATGTAATAAACTGCCTGGGAAGCGTTACGAAACAGGGGAAGGGATGAAGCAAGGGAGGGACGATTTGACCTTAAGGCAGGGGAGACGACCGGGAAAGAAAGGCAAGGTATGAGATGATAGAAAAATACAGCAGGATATATGCGACCATTGATTTGGATGCGGTTCGTTTTAATATAGAGAATATGCAGTCCGGATTGTCGGAAGGGACAAAGGTAATTGCCGTAATCAAGATGGATGGGTATGGACACGGCGCAGTGCCGGTGGCAAAGGAGTTGGAACCGCTTGGCTGTATCTGCGGGTTTGCTGCTGCTACGGCGGAAGAAGCGCTGATCTTAAGATCCGCCGGGATTAAAAAACCGTTATTGGTCTTAGGGTATGCATTTCCCTGTAGTTATAAAGAGATGATAGAAAAGGATATCCGGGTTACTGTATTCAGGGACGATATGTTAGGGCAGTTGGCAGAAGCGTCCAAAGAAGCGGGGAAAAAAGCAAAAGTCCATATTAAGCTGGATACCGGTATGTCGCGGATCGGCATTTGCCCGGATCAAACGGGAATGAGATTTGTGAAAAAGACGCTAGAGATCCCGGAAATTGAGGTGGAAGGGATTTTTACCCACTTTGCGAGGGCGGATGAAAAAGAAAAATCGCCGGCAAGGCGACAGCTTGCATTATTCCGGGATTTTATTGCAAAAATAGAAAAAGAGGCCGGATATGCAATTCCGGTCTGTCATTGCTCCAACAGTGCGGGGATCATAGAATTGAGAGAGGCGGATATGGATGCTGTCCGGGCAGGTATTGCGATGTACGGCTTGTGGCCATCCCGGGAAGTGGCAAGGGATGTGGTGGATCTAAAGCCGGTGATGGAATTAAAGAGCCGGATCATCTATATAAAAGAGGTGGGGCCGGGAACGGAGATAAGCTATGGTGGGACTTATACTGCCAAAGAAAAAAGGAGGATAGCTACGGTTCCTGCAGGTTATGGGGACGGTTATCCAAGGGGGCTGTCGAATAAAGGATATGTCCTGGTCCATGGGAAAAAGGCCCCGGTAACCGGAAGGATATGCATGGATCAGTTTATGATAGATGTTACGGATATTCCCGATGCGGCGGAAGGGGACGTAGTAACTTTAATCGGAAGAGAAGGGGAAGAACGGATTACAATGGAAGAATTGGGGGAGCTGTCCGGGCGGTTTCACTATGAACTCGCCTGTTGCATTGGGAAAAGGGTACCCCGGATTTATTTGAAATCAGGGAAAATAAGAGAAACCAAGGATTATTTTCAGGATTTTGAATAGAAATTGAATACCTTCAGATAAACTGGCAATAATTTAGCCATAGAAGTTTAAATGAAGGGTGAGAAGAAATGAAACGTGGAGATATTTATTATGCGGATTTAAGACCGGTCATCGGTTCAGAGCAAGGCGGCGTGCGGCCAGTGTTGATTATCCAGAATGATGTAGGGAATAAACATAGCCCGACGGTAATCTGCGCCGCCATCACCTCGAAGTTGAATAAGGCAAAGCTGCCTACTCATATCGAATTGAATGCGGACGAATACGATATGGTCAAAGATTCGGTTATTTTATTGGAACAGTTAAGAACGATCGACAAAAGAAGGCTGAAGGATAAGGTATGCCATTTGGACAGCGGGATTATGGATAAGGTAAATGAGGGGCTGTTGATCAGCTTGGAATTAGGGGTATTCTGCCATAATACATAAGATGGTTACAGTCTATGGGAATCCATATCTAAACCTGGCGCGGCATATTGATAAATTGTCTTAAGGCGGGCTTTCATTTTCAGGCTGAAGCATCCGGTCGGAGATCATAAGCATTATTTCTGATGGTATGCGGCAGACGGAAAAGGAGGCCTGTTTTTGTTTCAGGGAAAAGGGGATGTCTGCTGCGCGCGAAAGAGTATGCAGGCCGGACGGTTACGGATTTTATGGATTGTCCGGCCGTTTGCTTGACGAAAGGGAAGTAAGATGGTATAGTTACTGTGATTATCTGGGTCTATATTTATTTTAAGATAAAGGAGATGGGATTATGGACGATGGCGGGCCTACTGCCAGTATAATTTTATTTGTAACCCTGATTTTGACCGACATGTTTTTTTACGGGTTTGGTTCTGCGATCAGCAGTTTGAACTTTAAGGATGTGGAAAAAAGGGTCAAAGAAGAAAATGATAAAAAGTCCGGCAGGCTGGCGGAGATTATAGAAAACCCGGCGAAATATGTAAATATGGTACAGCTTATCGTGACTTTGATCAATATCGTTATGGGAAGCTTTTACCTTGGCATCTGGCTGCGGGGGATGCGCCGGCTTGTGGCTGTATATGCGAAGCCGGGAACTGTCTGGGCGGCTGCGGCAGGATCGGAGATTACCGGTGTGGTCACGCTCGTTCTTACCGTAGCGGCGCTGACTTACATATTGTTGACCTTTGGCGTGCTTCTGCCTAAGAAAATGGCGGCGCGGTACCCGGAAAAGTGGGCGTATATGTGCATTAACCCGGTTTACTGCGTGATGCGCATACTTTCCCCTTTTACCTGGCTGGTAACAGTAAGCGTAAACGGGATCCTGCGTCTGTTTGGGATGAAGGTGGACGACGGCCTGTCGGATGTGACGGAAGAAGAAATCATTTCAATGGTAAACGAAGGGCATGAACAAGGGGTGCTGCTTGCCACGGAGGCGGAGATGATTACGAATATCTTTGAATTCGGCGACAAAGAAGCCCATGATATTATGACCCACCGGAACCATATAGTGGCCGTGGAGGGGGATATGCCCCTGAAAGAAGCGGTGGCTTTTATGTTGGATGCCAATAACAGCCGTTTTCCGGTGTATGAAGAAAATATCGACCATATTATCGGCATCCTTCATCTGCGGGATGCTATGCGCATCCATGCTTTACAGGAGGACGTCAATCTTCCGGTCAGGGAAGTGGAAGGCCTGTTGCGGGAAGCGGCGTTTATTCCGGAGACAAAAAATATCGACGCCTTATTCCAGATGATGCAGTCGACGAAAACCCAGATGGTGATTGTGGTGGATGAATATGGACAGACTTCCGGGCTATTGGCCATGGAGGATATTTTGGAAGAAATCGTTGGAAATATCCTGGATGAATACGACGAGGATGAAGAACATATTGAAGCTACCGACAATGCGGACGAATATATTATAGAAGGAAAGACTCCTTTAGAAGAACTGGAAGAGCGGTTTTCCATTTCTTTTGATGAGGAGGAGTTTGAAACCTTAAACGGTTTTTTGATTTCCAAACTGGATAAGATCCCGGAAGAAAACGAAGACTTTGACATTGATGTGGAAGGCTATAATTTTAGGATTTTGTCCGTGGAAAATAAAATGATACAAAGCGTCTTAGTAACAAAAATCAAGCAGCCGGAACCGGAAGACGGAGACGGCGGAGAAGAAAACAGGAAAGAAGAGGATTAGAAGATGTCTGGACATTCAAAATTTGCTAATATTAAACATAAGAAAGAAAAAAACGATGCGGCTAAGGGGAAGATATTTACAATTATCGGGAGGGAGATTGCCGTTGCGGTCAAAGAAGGGGGGCCGGATCCGGCCAACAACTTTAAATTGGCTCAGGTGATCACGAAAGCGAAAGCCAACAATATGCCAAATGATACCATTGAACGAGGGATAAAAAAAGCGGCCGGCGATGTGGGAAATGTGAATTACAAGTATGTGACTTATGAAGGGTACGGACCGGGCGGCATTGCCATTATCGTGGATGCCCTGACCGATAACCAGAACCGTACGGCGGCGAATATCCGTAATGCATTTACAAAAGGGCAGGGAAGCATTGGGACGCCGGGCTGCGTATCTTTTATGTTTGATAAAAAAGGGCAGATTATCATTGCAAAAGAAGACTGTCCAATGGAGGCGGATGATTTGATGATGACGGCTTTGGATGCCGGGGCGGAAGATTTTTCAGAAGAAGAGGATAGCTATGAAGTATTGACCGACCCGGACAGCTTTGGCGGGGTAAGCAAGGCATTGGAAGAGGCGGGAATTGTCATGGCTTCCGCGGAAGTGACGATGATCCCCCAAAATTATGTGGAACTGACCGATGAAGCGGCGGTAAAGAACCTTCAGAAAACATTAGACCTTCTGGATGATGACGATGATGTGCAGGCCGTTTATCATAATTGGGATGAATAAGGCAAAAAACAGGGGGTGCCGGATTACAGGCGGAAACAAGGAATGGAGGGTGTGGAATGAGCAGGAAGTATGGAAAAGGAACGATATGCGTCCAGTCGGGATGGAAACCGGGAAACGGGGAGCCGAGGGTTCTTCCTATTTATCAGAGTACCACGTTTAAATATGAAACTTCGGAACAGATGGGAAGGTTGTTTGATTTGGAGGAAAGCGGTTTTTTCTACACCAGGCTCCAAAACCCCACCAATGAATATGTGGCAGAGAAGATATGCGAACTGGAAGGCGGAGCGGCAGCCATGCTGACTTCTTCCGGGCAGGCGGCGAATTATTACGCCGTATTCAATATCTGCGAAGCGGGTTCCCATGTGGTAATGTCTTCTACCGTGTATGGGGGGACATTTAACCTTTTGACAGTAACGATGAAAAAGATGGGAATTGACTGTACCGTGGTAGATCCGGATGCTTCGGAAGAAGAACTGGACAAGGCTTTCCGGGAAAATACCAGATGCGTGTTGGCGGAAACCATTGCGAACCCGGCGCTGGTCGTTCTGGATATCGAAAAGTTCGCAAGGATTGCCCATGCCCATCAGGTTCCCCTGATTGTGGACAACACCTTTGCTACCCCTATAAACTGCAGGCCATTTGAATGGGGGGCGGATATTGTGACCCACTCTACCACTAAATATATGGACGGCCATGGGATGTGCGTAGGCGGCGCAATCGTGGATTCCGGCAATTTTAACTGGGGGGGATATCCGGAAAAGTATCCGGGATTGTGTTCGCCGGATGATTCTTACCATGGGATTACATATACGGAAAAATTCGGCAGGCTGGCTTATATTACAAAAGCGACTTCCCAATTGATGCGGGATTTAGGGTCGATCCAGTCTCCGCAGAATGCTTTTTTGTTGAACGTAGGGCTGGAAACATTGCATCTAAGGGTTCCAAGGCATTGCCAGAATGCATTGCAGACAGCTTCTTATTTGGAAAAGCATGAAAAGGTGGCTTGGGTAAATTATCCGGGGCTGCCAGGGAACAAATATTACGAAAGAGCGAAGAAGTATATGCCGGAAGGGACTTGCGGGGTGATCTCTTTTGGGCTGAAGGGCGGCCGTACTGCTGCCGCTAAAATGATGGACGGGCTGCAGTTGGCGGCGATCGTGACTCATGTGGCGGATGCGCGCACCTGCGTGCTGCATCCGGCCAGCCATACCCATAGGCAGATGAGTGATGGACAATTGAGGGAAGCGGGGGTTGCTCCCGATATGATCCGCCTTTCGGTAGGGATTGAAAATGTGAAGGATATTATAGCGGATTTAGAACAGGCATTGGATGGAATTTGAAGTTAGCGTGAGAAGAACTTCTAATCACTCGCAGCAGAGGCTGCTTCGCGAAGAAGTTCTACGACTTGCTTTGCAAGTCTTTCTCACACGGGAGAATGCCTAAAATACGGCATTTTTTATCTGGATTTGTGCCGTTGCAAAGCTGCGGCATGGAGGTTGGCATGGAAATGAAAAAAACATGGTTGAGCTATGCACTATGGCTGTTTTTCTCGGCAGGGTCCGTTGTTTTATTTGCAATGTATCTGTCAGAGATCAGTGCAGGAGTGATGGGAACCGGTCCAAATGTTGTTTTAGGCTTAGCCTGCGCAGGGATTGCAGCCGCTTTGGCGATCTGGTTTTTGGGACGTAAGATGGCTAAGACTTGGGCAGGACGGTTTTTGCAGGACGCCCGCTGCCAAAAAGCGTTTGAGCTTTTTTGCGTGGCAGGCATCCTGGCAATGGCTGTTTTTTATCGGTTTTACATTTTAAGGCTTGTAGACGTATGGGAAGAAAGCGTTTATTATGAAATGGCAAAGATAAAAAGTCCCGGGGGAGTGCCGCAGATCGTTCATGGCGCTTCCTATTTCTATACAGTGCTGCTTTCTTTTGTATTATCGCTGAGCGGGAACCATATGGCGGCAGGCGTTTATCTGCAGTTGCTGCTTCAGATTTTATCCTTGATGTGCCTTTATTTTGGGGTACGTCTGCTTGCCGGGAGGATAGAAGCGGTGTGTGCAATGGCTTTGATGGCCTTTTTGCCGGAATACGCCCAGCGCATCTGCGAACTGACGCCGGAAGCGTCCTATTTTTTCCTTTACTCAGCAGGCCTTTGCCTCGCCGGGCTGTATATAAAAAGGGAGGGGAAAGGAAGAAGCGCTGCGGTATTTGTCATAACCGGTTTATATATAGGGATGATGGGGTACCTGGATGCGTTTGGCTTTAGCCTTTTGCTGTTTATTGGCGGATCGTATGTAAAAGGATTTGTGGACGGGAAAGGATGTCAGGAAGGGAAGGGCAGGAAGAATAGGGGCCGGCCTGCGTTTTTCCCGTTTATTCTTTGTCTGTCAGGGATGTTTTTTATGTTTTTCCTTTTGTCCGTATGGGATGCGGCAGTGACGGGCAGTCCTCTTATGAGTATTTGGGAGACGTGGGGGAATGTTTCGGCGACGGGAGGAAGGCATCGTTTTCCGGCAGGCCCTGACAGGGATATGTTGATGGGGGCTGTTCTTTGTTTTTGCGGATTGTTAGGGGCAATTGGTTTTTTCTTTCATAAGCGGCAGAAGCAGGATGTATGGATCCTTTTGCTTTTGGCAACAACCGTCTGGGATCTGTTGTCGGCAGGGGCGGCCGGATATCATATATTTACAGCCTTTGCCTGGGCGGTTCTTTCTGGGGTTGGCATTACATCCATGGGGCTTGACAAAGAAGGGGAGACGGTTAAAGCGCCCGTGCCGGATTTGGTGATGGTAGATATGGATGAAATGGAGGAGGAAAATAAGCCATCGGTGAAGCTGATTGAAAACCCCCTTCCGCTTCCTAAAAAGCATATAAAGCGGGAAATGGATTATGACAGGATTGTAGAATGGGAGAAGATGAAATTTGACATTCCGGTAGATGAAGCGGATGATTTTGATTTTTAAAAATAGGATATGGTATAAAAATTGTATTACCATGCAAACTAAAGACGTAAAGTGAAAATTCTGAAAGCTTTGGCATGGAGGTTGGCATGGGAAATCAAAAATCGAAGAATGGGAAAAATGCTGATACAAAAGGAAAGGGAGAAGAAAAGAAAACAGAGGAAGAAAAGCACAGGGAAGAGCGGATCGAAAAGACGGGACAGGTAACTCTGGATAAGAATGATAAAAAACATAAGATCCATCTGCTTACGATTATAGGGGAAGTGGAAGGGCATGATAATTTGAACGGCGCTTCTAAGACAACTAAGTATGAGCATATCCTGCCGGAATTGGCAGCAATTGAGGATAGCTGCGAAGTGGACGGATTGCTTATTTTATTAAATACGATGGGCGGAGATGTGGAGGCAGGGCTTGCCATTGCGGAGATGATTGCTTCTTTAAGCAAACCTACGGTATCTTTAGTGCTGGGCGGGAGCCATTCCATTGGCGTGCCGATAGCGGTAAGCACGGATTATTCTTATATCGTACCTACAGGGACGATGGTCATCCATCCGGTGAGGATGAACGGCATGGTGATTGGAGTGCCTCAGACCTTTGACTATTTTAAACAGATTCAGAACCGTATTACCGGTTTTGTATGCAGCCATTGCAAAATAAGCAAAGCAAGGCTGGAAGAGCTGATGATGGA
>CAOKPU010000032.1 GCA_948470755.1 uncultured Lachnospiraceae bacterium
CTAGTGTGCCATCTGCCGGACGGGGCCGCCGGATGGGCCTTTTGACACCCGAATCTTTATAGGAAAGGCATTTTGTTCCCATATAGGATAAAAATAATAGGAGGATGAGGGTATGGTTTATTTTTTGTTTTTTATAATTAGTTTTCTGGCATCTATTGCCGGGGCGATCTGCGGCATTGGGGGAGGGGTTATTATTAAGCCGCTGCTGGATTCTTTTGGGCTTATGGATGTAAAGACGATTAGTTTTTTATCAGGCTGTACAGTACTTGCCATGAGTACATATTCTTTTGTTGTTTCCAAGATGAAAAAGGAATCTTTGGTGGATATGAGGATCGGGACTCCCCTGGCAGTGGGGGCGGCCATAGGCGGGGTACTTGGTAAAAGCCTGTTTCAGGCGTTGGTACGGTCTTTTGACCAGGATTATGTGGGGGCTATCCAGGCAGGATGTCTGTTGGCGGTTACTTTAGGGACGTTGGTTTATACGGTTTATAAGGCGAAGGTGAAAACGCTGCAGGTGACAAACCTTTTGGCATGTCTGCTGGTAGGGCTGGTTCTCGGGGTGATGTCTTCCTTCCTTGGGATTGGGGGAGGGCCGATTAACCTTGTGGTCCTTTTTTATTTCTTTTCTATGACTACAAAGACCGCAGCCCAGAATTCCCTGTATATCATATTGTTTTCCCAGATCACCAGTTTGTTGAACTCAATTTTTACGTCCACAGTCCCGGCTTTTTCCGTTTTTCTTTTGGCATTGATGGCTGCGGGAGGGATCCTTGGCGGGTTCTGCGGCAGGAAAGTAAATAAAAAGATTGACGACCGTAAAGTTGATATGCTTTTTATGGGGCTGATGGTGGTCATAATCTTCATTAATATTTATAATATGTACCGGTTTCTTGCCTGACGAGATCCGGATGTCAAAGAGCCTTTTTTAAAAAAGAAAGGATAGGAGAGATATGAGAAATATCAGTGTGTTGATAAAACCGGCATCCGGGATGTGCAATATGCGATGCGAATATTGTTTTTATCACGATGAGGCGAAAAACAGGCAAGTGGAGTCTTACGGATTGATGTCGGAAGAAACTTTGGAACGGGTTGTGGAAAAGGCATTGGCTTTTTCAGATGACTCCTGTTCATTTACTTTTCAGGGAGGGGAGCCTTTTTTGCGGGGGCTTTCTTTTTTTCGGAAAGCGATAGAACTTCAGAAGAAATACAACGTTAAGAATCTGCGGATTTTTAATGCAATTCAGACAAATGGGACATGCATTGACGATAAATGGGCAGAATTTTTAAAAGAGAATCATTTTCTGGTGGGGGTTTCCCTGGATGGGACGGAGTTTACCCACGACTCGTTCCGCGTGGATGCAGGAGGAGAAGGCACTTTCCTGAAAGTAATGGAGGGGATTGGGAAGCTTAAGGAGTATCAAGTGGATTTTAATATATTGACAGTAGTGAATGCTGTAACCGCAAAAAAAATACCGAGGATTTATGAGTTTTACAAACAAAACGGTTTTCGGCATCTTCAGTTTATCCCCTGTCTGAATCCTCTGGGAAAGGAAGCGGAGCGCTTTCGGTATACATTAAGCCCGGAAGCTTACGGGCATTTTCTAAAGACTCTTTTTGATTTATGGTACAATGACTGGAAAAGGGGGAGTGTCATCCATATCCAGCAATTCGAGGAATATGTAAAGATGCTTCTTCTTATGCCGCCGGATGTATGCGGTATGAGTGGGATCTGTTCCCGCCAGCATGTGGTGGAGGCGGATGGCGGGGTATACCCCTGTGATTTTTATGTGTTGGATGAATATAAGCTTGGCAGCCTGAATGAGGTTTCTTTTGAGGAGATTAATAAAAAGAGGGAACAAATCCGCTTTATTGAAGAATCGGTAATTAAGGGCGGAAAATGCACTGCCTGTAAATATGCCGCGATCTGCAGGGGAGGCTGCCGGAGGCATAGGATGCCGGATAATTATTTTTGCATTTCCTACTATGGTTTTTTCGATTATGCAATCTGCAGATTGGAAGAAATCGCTGTCTGGCATCAGAAAAATCACCAAACATCCGGAAATGTCTGACAGCAGTAGTTTATATTATGACCAATTATTTTGCTGATATTAGACAAGATTTGTAGAAAATAGACTATTTCGTACAACTTTTTAAAGAAACTGTAGAAACTTGTTGAGGGGGCAAATTATAATATGCTATATTGAAATCACATCGATGATGTCCGTAAGACCTATAGGGATTGTTAGAAAATTGTGAAGGAGATGTGAAGATGAAAAAGAGAATATTAAGCAGCATTTTAGCCCTTACAATGGCCGCAGGGTTATTGGCAGGCTGCGGCGGGAGCAAGACTGCAACCTGGACTGTAACTTGTCCATGGGCTCCATCGGGAGTGGCCGCAATGGTAAGTCAAAAGGCGGCGGCTATGTCAACGGATTATTCTGAAAATATTATCCTTGTAGCTGATGCGATAAAAGGCGATGCGGCTACTGTGAATACGTGGGTAGCGGATACAAAAGCAGATGATACGGAGCTGGTATTTGCAGGAGAAGGGCTTTTTTCCATTACTTCTATTTTGGATCCGGCAAAGCTGCAATTTACGTATGATGATTTTATGTTTGTAGAAAACCTGTATTCTTCCGTATTTGTTATGTCTGCGGATGCAAAGCTGAATATTAAGGGTATTGAAGATTTGAAGGTTTATGCGGAAGGCGTTGACGAAATCAGCGTGGCGGCAAACGGCGCAACCAGTTCCGAGGCATTTTTAGCGGCGGCGCTTTTTGGCTCCATGGGTTTTGGGGACAAATTAAAGATTACTCCTTACAGTTCCGCGGCGGAAGCGGCACAGGCAGTGGCAAGAGGGGAGACGAATTTTGCGGTTTCCCATCAGTCCCAGATCCTGGAGACATATCAGCAGGGCGGAGTTACCATTGTTTGTGCATTTGACGGCGAGGATATTAGCGAAGGGGAATTTGCAGGAGTAGAGGGTGTAGGGAAATACGGATATCCTTACTTCCGCAACCGTTGCTTCGTTCTGGCGCGCTCCGGAACCAAGGCTGAAACAGTAGCGGAGTTAAAAAAGTTATACGATGATATACTTGCAAACGATGAAATGTCGGCTTGGCTGAACGATACTATGATGTTGGAAGTGGATACGATGAGCGAAGCGGACGTTCAGGAACATATTCAAAATGTGCAGGATATTGTAAATGAATATTATGACATTGTTGTAGGCTAATCGAACCTCTTCATAGGATGGACGGGACCGGATAGGACTTGCCCATCCTTTTGTTAATATAGGGATAGTCTGTGAAGCGGGGTGTCCGTTGTTTTCATATGGAAAGGAGCTTTATATATGGAAGGGAAACAAAGCTGGATGGAGCGTTTGGACAGGAAAAGGGATGAAATCGGGGAAAAACTGGTTCAAAAAGAAATAAATCTCCCCACCGAACTGATTACGGGAATACTGTTCCTTTTGCTTGGGATCCTGACGCTTGTGATTATGCCGGGCCAGGTGAAAGTGTCGGATACGGATGTGGTAAACGGCAGGGCGTTTCCGACATTGCTTATGGTAGTTATGATGATATGCAGCGGCATTGTGTTGGTGAAGGAATTGTATCAGGTTTTTGTAAAAAAACAACCATTGACGACAAAGAAAGTAAATCTTCTCGTGGAAGTGAAGGCTTTGGAAATTCTGGCGATTTTAGTTTTGACTTATATAATCTGTGCCATAACCGATTTGTTTGTAATCGGGGCTGTATTCTGCAGCCTTGGCTTTCTTGTTTATTTTCGCTGCAGGAAGGTAAGCTATTATGCAATTACCCTGACGGTTGCAGTATTGATTTGGGTGGCGTTCCGTTTCGGGCTTGGGGTTAATTTTTAAGGAAGGAGGAGTTTGTCTATGTTGGAGTATATTGTTCCTGCTCTTCAGCATTTGTTTACGCTGGAAAATTTTCTTTGGATAAATATAGGTGTGTTTATCGGTTCGGTTTTTGCGGCAATTCCGGGATTATCGGTTATTCTCTGCGTTATTTTGTTCCTTCCTTTTACTTATAGGATGACGGCGATTCCAGGGATGATGTTTTTGCTCGGCATTTATTGTGCGGGCGGTTATGGGGGAAGCGTATCCGCGATACTGATCAATACGCCGGGTACGCCTCATGCGGCGGCGACGATGATGGACGGGCATCCGCTTTCCAGGAACGGGAGGACGAAAGCCGCGTTGAAGATCGCGCTTTATGCGTCTGCCTTCGGCGGCGTTTTTTCGGCATTGATGCTTTTGTTCTTAGGGCCGCAAGTGGCGCAGATAGCAGCGCAGTTGGGGACGGCGGAATATTTTATGGTATGTCTGTTTGGATTGACGATTATTGCCGGAGTGTCGGGAAAAAGCATGATTAAGGGAATAATAGCGGCGTGTATTGGGCTTTTAATCTCCTGCATCGGAGCGGATCCTATGACAAGTTATGACAGATTTACTTTTGGCGTTCCGCGTTTGTACCTTGGGCTGGATCTCGCTATTTGCCTGATCGGGTTGTTTGCCCTTGTGGAGGTGCTGGCAAAAGCGGAAAAGAAGCCTGGGCAGCTTATTTTGGATTCAAAAAAGATGAACGATAATGGGGAAATTACAAAAGATGAATTTAAGAGGATGATACGTCCCACAATCCTTTCTTCCATTATCGGCGTTTTGGTCGGCATTATTCCCGGCACGGGGGCTTCGGAGGCTTCGTGGTTTAGTTATGACAGGGCAAAAGCGATGTCTAAACATAAAGAAGAGTTCGGCCATGGCTCAGTCGAGGGGATTGCTGCCGCGGAATCGGCCAACAACGCCGTAACGGGGGCGACTTTGATCCCATTACTTACAATGGGGATCCCCGGGGACGGAACGGTAGCGATCATGCTTTCCGCGCTGATGATCAACGGGCTAAACCCGGGGCTGAGCCTGTTTACAACCCAAGGCGACATTATGTATGCAATTATGATCGGCCTTGTATTTGTCAATTTGTTTATGTTGCTTCAGGGGACTTTCCTGACCCGGCTTTTTGCCAAGGTAGTGTCTATCCCGCAGGAAATACTGACTCCGATCATTGTCCTTTTTTGTTTTGCGGGTGCGTATTCCGTAAATAAAAATTACTTTGACGTCGGCGTGGCATTGATCTTTGCTGTTATCGCTTGGCTGCTCCGGAAGCTGGATATGCCTCCTGTCCCCATTCTTTTGGGGATGGTGCTTGGGAATATGACGGAAACGAATTTCCGCCGCGCGCTGCTGATATCAAACGGCAGTCCGAAGATTTTCGTGAGCAGCATTTATTGCATTATTTTTGTGATTCTTACCGTTCTTGCGGTAGCGACGTTGATTAGGAGTAAAATGAAAGAGGCAAAGGGAGAAACGAAGAGATAGTGGAGGTAAGTGAAATTATGGCATATAATATAATTTTTTATTTTACGGATCAGCAAAGGGCGGATACCTGCGGATGTTATGGGCAGCCGTTGGATATTACGCCTAACTTGGACCGTCTTGCATCGGAGGGGATAAAGTTTGAAAACGCTTTTTCCCCGCAGCCCGTCTGCGGGCCCTGTCGAGCGCTTTTCCAGACGGGGAAATATCCGACGGAAACCGGATGCTTTAGGAATAATATCATGCTTCCTGCAGGGGTAAAAACGTTGGCGGATTACATAGAGGAAGCCGGATATGAGACGGCTTATATTGGGAAATGGCATTTGGCCAGTGATGGGGAATTGGAAAAGCCGCCTGCCATCGATCATACGATTACTCCCATACCGCGGGAACTAAGGGGAGGCTATACAGGCTTTTGGCGTACTGCGGATGTATTGGAATTCACTTCCCACGGCTATGATGGATATGTGTTTGACGAAAACAACAATCGGATAGATTTTAAAGGTTATAGGGCGGATTGCATCACTGATCTGGCATTGGATTTTTTTGAGGAAAGGGATACGGGAAAACCGTTTTTTATGACGATTTCCCATATCGAGCCTCATCATCAAAATGACCGCAAGCATTACGAAGGGCCGGAAGGGTCAAAAGAAAAGTTTAAGGACTTCATACTGCCGGAAGATTTAAAGGTTCTAAAAGGGGATGCGGCGGAAGAATATCCGGATTATCTGGGGGCCTGTGAAAGGTTGGATCAGAATTTGGGTAAATTAATCAATAAATTAAAAGAAAAAGGCTTATATGAAGATACGATAATCATTTTTGCGGCGGATCACGGCTCCCATTTTAGGACGAGAAACAGGGACGGACATTTGAATGGCTATGATGATTACAAACGTTCTTGCCACGATGCCTGTCTGAAGGTGCCGCTTGTAATTGCAGGAGGGCCTTATAAGGGAGGCGCGGCGGTGGAGGAACTTGTAAGTACGGAAAGCCTTCCTAAAACTATTTTGGCGATGGCGGGAGTGGATGTAGGCGATGCTATGATAGGGGAGAACCTGCTGGACGTAGTGGAAAAAAAGGATGGGAAGCGTCTGAACCAAGTCTTTGCCCAAATATCGGAAAGCAGGATTGGAAGGTGCATCCGCACTCCCAGGTATACCTATTCCGTCTATGCGCCGGGTATGAATGGGGGCGAAGCTTCGTCATCGGATGTTTATGCGGATGATTTCCTGTATGATATGGAAAAAGACCCGTATCAGTTGAAGAATGTGGTGGATAGCCCGGAATATAAAGCCGTTAAAACGGATATGAGGAAACGGTTGTTGGAGTGGATAGAAAAGGCGGAAGGAAAGAGGCCGGTTATTACAGATTAAGGAGGCGTCCTGATGGGAACTTTGGATAAGAAATCGGAGCAGGCTTATCTTTGGCTGCGGGCATATATCGATGAGAATAAGTTTGCAAATAATTCAAAGCTCCCATCGGAAAATGTAATCAGCCACCGGCTTTCGGTAAGCCGGGAAACCGTGCGTACGGCATTGTCCAGACTGGCGGAAGAAGGGCTGATCCGCAAAGTAAAAGGGAGCGGGACTTACATTAATAAAGATGTGGCGTTGACAAAGGAGCTTGGCGGGAACAGCGGTACGATCAAGGTAGGATTAGTCTTGCAAGGACAGGATACTGACGCCAATTCCACCCTGATCGAAGGGATACGGAGCGTGCTTTTGGCCGATAAGGTGGATTTGCGTATCTTTTTGACGGATAATAAGTTTGCGAATGAAAGGCGTTGCCTGCAGACGGTGGTTCATCAGGATTTTCAAGGGTTTATCGTAGATGGTGTAAAGGCGAGCCTGATGAATCCCAATTTAGACTGTTATAAACAGATTTATCAAAAGAAGATACCGGTTATCTTTTATAACAATTATTATAAGGAGCTGAATTATCCAAGGGTTACTGTAAATGACAAGCAATGCGCTGACCGCTTGCTGGGGCTGTTGATTAAAGCCGGGCATAGGCATATTGCGGGAGTGTTTATTTATGATAATTATCAAAGTATTGAAAAGTTCCAGGGGATGGCGGCGGCGCTGAAACGGCATGGAGTGGAATTCCAGGATGATTATATTAAATGGTGTGTTTCCAATGAAGCGCATGATGATCGTTTCGCCCGTTCCATTGATAAGTTCTTGAAAGGGATCCCGCGTTGCAGCGCCATTGTATGTTGTAATTATATGATCTACCGCCTGGTGCGGCATGTGTTGAACAAACAGGGGAAAAAGGTGCCGGAGGATTATTCGCTTGTGTGTTTTGATTATTCGGGAGGCAATTGGGAGGAGGAAGGCGTGACGTGTTCTGTTCATCAGGGGTATCAGATTGGGCAGCAGGTGGCGGAAAGGCTTTTGAAGATGATTGAACGCAGGGATTGCAAGGGGCAGGATTATTCATGCATTATGCCGCCTAAAATCTATATTGGGAGTTCCGTAGGACAAGTAAATAAAAAACAGCAATAATCCGGGAAAATGGATGATTGCTGTTTTGCAGCGCGTCCGGCGGTACGCGTTTCAAATTAAATGATAGCGTCGATAGACAACCCGGGCGTATTGGCAAGATTGATGTAGTTGCTGCCTGATTTGATTGTGGGCTTGGATAATTTGTCCGGGTTGATAAAGACGATTTCCCCTTCCTGCCCGTTGTTAAGACGGACGCGGTGGAGCATATATGTATTGACAATATTGCCAAGAAAGGTAAGGATGTACTGCGCATCGTATTTTTGAAAGCCTTCGTTTTCAAACGCTTCAATTACTTTAAAGGGGCATAACGGGCCGCGGTAAACCCGGGCGGAAGTCATGGCGTCGTAAACATCGGCGATGGCAACCATTTTTGCAAACGGATCAATTTGCTGAGCCGGCAGTTGTAAAGGATAGCCGGTGCCGTCGCAACGTTCATGATGCATTAATGCTGCATTCTTAACATGATCGTTGACGGGGGAATCCTGAAGCAGATTGTATCCTTCCCTAGGGTGGGTTTTGATCACTTTAAACTCTTTTTCGGTAAGCTTCCCTGGTTTTTTTAAGATGTTTTCAGGGATCTTTAATTTGCCGATGTCATGCAGAAGGCCGCAAAGGGTAGCGGTCTTGATGTCCTCTTCCCCCATATGCAGCCAGCCGGCGAATATGTTGCAGATTAGGCCGACGTTCATGCAATGGACATAAGTAGAATCATCTAATTGCCTCATATTATGAAGCATGTCGAATACATTGATATGTTTGCCGTCTGAGGATAAAAGGGCGATAGAATTTTGCACGAGCTGATCCACATCCAGATTGGTGATATCGTCCAATGCATTATTTATCGTATCTTTAAAAGCCTCCGTTTCTTTATGGAAGTCTGCGGCAAAGTTCTGGAATTCCGGCGTCTGCTTTAAGCGTTCTGCATAAGAGGTGTCCTCTGCCGGTCCTTCTTCGGGGACTTCCGCCCGTTCGTCTTCGATCCTGACATTAAAAATAGAGTAAACTTCCAGTTTTGTAATTGCTTTGTCTGTTAAAATTGTTCCCTTCGGAAATATCAGACTATTGCTGTAGCTAAAAACATCTTCTGCCGTTATCATGCCCGGCATGAGTGATCTTGTACTTACACGTCTCATATTAATTTCTCCATTATACTCCGCAATGATGTGATAAAAATTGTCTTCATCGTGAACTGAAAACTTTGAACAATAAAATTATATGGTTTTTATAAGACATTGTCAATAAATACATTGACAATAAGCGGGAGATGGTGTATGTTAATAGACAGATATGAAAATTCAATATTGTAGAGAATCTCTTATTCAGAGTGGTGGAGGTACATAGGACCTAAGAAGCCACGGCAACCCCTGACAAGGAAGGTGCCTGCCTGAGCGAGCAATGAGGAGCAGCGGGATATTTGGCTGCGGTGAATCGAACAATAAGAGGATTTGATTATCAGTTATCGGGTCCGCTTATTATAAGCGGATTTTTTTGTATCATGGGAAATTGCAAAGCAACTTCCCATGATACAAAAACCCCTCCGGGAGGATGCGCACTGCGCGCAAGAGGGAGATGGCCGCTGTCGCAGCCGCGCGTTGTTGCGTATGCTTTTATGGAAAACAACAAAAGAAGAATGACAAATTTGAAGGAGGAAGAAAGATGGAGAAATTTTTATTTACTTCTGAATCAGTAACGGAAGGGCATCCGGATAAGGTTTGCGATGCGATCTCCGATGCGGTGCTGGATGCATTGATGGAAAAGGACCCGATGAGCCGGGTAGCTTGTGAAGTGGCGACTTGTACAGGGTTTGTGCTTGTGACGGGAGAGATTACGACAAATGCGTATGTGGATATCCCGAAAATAGCAAGGGAAACGATTAAAGAAATCGGTTATACGAAATCGGAATATGGGTTCGACGGCAATACATGCGCGGTATTTGTAGCTATTGACGAGCAGTCGTCCGATATTGCCATGGGCGTTGATAAGGCTCTGGAGGCAAAGCAGGAAAGCGCGGAAAATAAGATGACGGATGAACAAATAGAAGCGATTGGCGCAGGGGATCAGGGAATGATGTTCGGATATGCAACGAATGAAACGGAAGAGTATATGCCTTATTCGATTGCCTTGGCTCATAAACTGGCGCTTCAGTTGACAAAAGTACGTAAAGACGGCACATTGAAATATTTAAGGCCCGATGGAAAAAGCCAGGTATCCGTGGAATATGATGCGGACGGCAAGCCGCTGCGTCTGGAGGCGGTAGTGCTTTCTACCCAGCATGACGATGATGTGGCGCAGGAACAGATCCATGAAGATATTAAAAAGTATGTTTTTGATCCGGTATTGCCCAAAGAGCTGATTGATGAAAATACAAGGTTTTATATCAATCCTACGGGACGTTTTGTGATTGGCGGGCCTCATGGCGATGCCGGGCTGACAGGCCGTAAGATTATTGTAGACACATATGGCGGATATGCCCGCCACGGTGGCGGCGCTTTTTCCGGCAAAGACTGTACAAAGGTAGACCGTTCCGCAGCATATGCGGCGCGTTATGTAGCGAAGAATATCGTAGCTTCCGGGATTGCGGATAAGTGTGAAATCCAATTATCTTATGCAATCGGCGTAGCGCAGCCTACTTCCGTTATGGTGGATACTTTCGGGACGGGCAAAATAGAAGATGATAAGCTGGTGGAAATCATCCGTGAAAATTTCGATTTACGTCCGGCCGGTATCATTAAAATGCTGGATCTGCGCAGGCCTATTTATAAACAGACGGCGGCTTACGGCCATTTTGGGCGTAATGATCTGGATTTACCCTGGGAAAGACTGGATAAAGTGGATGTATTAAAAAAATATTTATAAAAAGCAATGCCATAATAGGCGGGCCGTTTTGGGAAATTATCTTTCCGGACGGCCCTTTTGCCGCTCGGATCCTTATAGGAAAGTTCTCCTGCGGATGAAGATTCATTGACGAAAGTTGACCGGTTCTCTCTATTTGTGCTATAATCCCTCAAGTAAACCAAAGCTTCGGCATGGTTTTGATCTTTGGCAAATGAATATTGTATCTATGGATTGGCTTCAGATGCACAGGACTTGTTCCTGCTGTATCCAATAATTTCCCATAGTTCCCCATTTAGCGCCATGTACCTGTCGGGGTGGAGAAAAGAATGGCTCTGACAGGTTGACGAGGAGGAAGGTGATCGAAAATTCGGCGGGTGCCTTCCCGTACGGCTTCCGGTACGTGATATGCCGGGGAAATATGCGGGCGACCGCAAAACAAAGACGGCATAACGGGGTTAGTGTGAGAAGTGCTTCTAACCACTCGCAGCAGAGGCTGCTTCGTGGAGAAGCACTAAGTCTCACACGGGAGAATGCCTAAAATACGGCATTCTCCGCATTGATTTGAGATTCCGCGAAGCGGAATCATGGGGGTTAGTGTGAGAAGAAGTTCTAAAGCTCAACAGCAGTGGCTGTTTATTATGTGAATATTGTGCCAAAATGCTGTCGGCATTGGTTTAAAGTTCACATACTGGGAGAAAGAGCATAATTATTAAGATGAAAATAGAAAGATGAGGAAATTTTATGTGTGGAATTATTGGTTATACGGGAATAGAGGAAGCGGGAGATATGATTGTGGATGCGCTGGAAATCTTGGAATACAGGGGCTATGACAGCGCTGGGATAGCGTTGTGCCGGACGGACGGCAGTGTGAGGATACGCAAGTGTGCGGGACGTGTAAAGGATTTGCGCTCTTTGTGTCAAAGAGAGGATATCCGGGGTACGTGCGGTATCGGGCATACAAGGTGGGCGACCCATGGCGGGGTTAGTGACGGGAACGCCCATCCCCATCAGTATGGGAAGGTTACGCTTGTCCATAATGGCATTATTGAGAATTACCGTGATCTGGTCAGGAAATATGATTTGCAGGAAAGGTTGCAATCCCAGACGGACAGCGAAGTGGCAGCGGCGGTACTGGATCATTTTTATAACGGGGATCCATTTGCGGCGATACGTAAGGCCGTGCTGAAATTAAAAGGGACTTTTGCCTTGAGTATTTTGTTTGAGGATTTTCCCGGGATTGTCTTTGCAGTGAGGAATGTGAGCCCTATTGTGATCGGAAATGTGAGGGGAGGGAGTATGCTCGCTTCGGACGTGACGGTGCTTGGGCAGTATACAAGGGAATATTTTGTGCTGCCTGAATTCCATGTGGCCGTATTGAAAAAAGATGGGGTGGAATTGTACGACATGTCCGGGGAGGCAACGGAGCCGGAATGGCTGACGGTGGATTGGGATGTGGATAGAAGCGGAAAAGGCGGCTATCCTTTTTATATGGAGAAAGAGATTATGGAGCAGCCAAAGGTGATCGCAGATACAGTGCGTCCCAGGATCTGCGGCGGCATACCGGATTTTACCATAGACGGCATTCCCGACAGCCTTCTTGCGGATTGCCGGAGAATATGCGTAGTAGCCTGTGGGACGGCAATGCATGCGGGGCTGGTGGGGAAAGCCCTTATGCAGTCGTTTGTCCGCATCCACATGGATGTGGAGCTTGCCAGCGAGTTCATGTATACGGACGGGATTGTGGATGAGGAAACGCTGGTCATAGCCATCTCCCAGTCGGGTGAAACAATAGATACATTGGAAGCTGTAAAATATGCCCGGAAACATGGGGCGAAAACATTGGCTATTGTCAATGTAAGAGGAGCATCGGTAGCCCTTGCCAGCGATTATGTGATTTACACGAATGCTGGGCCGGAAATTGCGGTTGCCAGTACAAAGGCGTATACGACCCAATTGGCGGCGCTTTATTTGCTGACGGGAAGGATGGCGTACGTGAGAGGAAGCTTTGGGGAAAAGGAGGCAAAGGCTTTTGCAGCGGAGCTGATGCGGGTGCCGGAAGCGATGCGCCAAGTATTGGACAGGAGGGAAGAAATCCATTATATCGCCCGTTCCATCTTAAATGCCAAGGATGTGTTTATGATGGGAAGGGGGCTGGATTATTCTATTTTGCTGGAAGGCTCCCTGAAGCTGAAGGAGATTTCCTACATTCATTCAGAAGCTTATGCATCGGGGGAACTAAAGCATGGCACGATTGCCCTGATCACGGAAGACACGCCGGTAGTGGCGGTGGTAACTCAAAGTAGGCTGCAGTCCAAGGAATTTTCCAATATAAAAGAGGTGCAGTCCAGGGGCGCAGGAGTTATACTGTTTATGAAGGAAACGTTCGGGATGGATAAAGAGTCGTCCTGGAACAGCGTATTCAAGCTGCCGGCAATGGAAGACGGGTTTATGGTCATGCCTGCATCGGCGGCCTTGCAGCTTCTGGCGTATTATGTATCGCTGGATAAAGGTTTGGATGTGGATAAACCGAGGAATCTGGCAAAAGTAGTTACAGTGGAGTAAATCAGGGGAGCCGGCTGCGCCGGTATGTATCAGAAAAGGTTTTGGGGGATCGTTGGGCGGCGGGAGTTGGTCCTGTGCATCTGAAACGGATAGCCATGGGTAAACGGCGGGCTTAGGGAAAGCGCCGGAGGGTGCGGATTGGGGAATCCATACAAAAGAAAGCGGAAAAAGGAGTAACGGTTATGGCATTTGCGCATTTACATGTCCATACGGAATATAGTTTATTAGATGGATCCAATAAGATTAAAGAGTACGTAAAACGTGTCAAGGAGCTGGGCATGGACAGCGCGGCGATTACGGATCACGGCGTTATGTATGGAGTGATCGAATTTTATAAGGAAGCGAAGGCGGCGGGGATCAATCCGATTATGGGGTGTGAAGTGTATGTTGCGCCCAATTCCCGCTTCGATAAGGAACTGACCGGAGGGGAAGACCGGTACTATCATCTGGTGCTGCTGGCGGAAAATAATAAGGGATATGATAATCTGATGAAGATTGTCAGCCGTGGGTTTACGGAAGGGTATTATTATAAGCCCCGTGTGGATATGGAGGTCTTGACTGAATTCCACGAAGGGATTATTGCCCTTTCCGCGTGCCTGGCCGGGGAAGTGCAGCGGTATATCGTAAAAGGGCTGATAGATGAGGCAAAGAAGGCGGCGAAAAAATATGAGGCGTGTTTTGGGAAAGGGAACTATTTCCTTGAGATGCAGGATCATGGGATTCCTGAGCAGAAAACGGTAAACGCCGCGCTTTTAAAGATGAGCAAGGAGTTGGATATCCCTTTGGTAGTGACCAATGACGTTCATTATACTTATGCAGAAGATGAAAAATCCCATGACGTGTTATTGTGCATCCAGACAGCGAAAAAGCTGGCGGATGAGGATCGTATGCGGTACGTGGGCGGGCAGTATTATGTCAAAAATGAAGAGGAAATGAAAGGCTTGTTTCCCTATGCATGGGAAGCGGTGGAAAATACGCAGAGGATTGCCGACCGCTGTCATGTGGAAATCGAATTCGGAGTGACGAAACTGCCGCATTTTGAAGTGCCGGAAGGATATGATTCGTGGACGTATCTGAACAAGCTTTGCTATGACGGCCTGTATGAGCGTTATGGGGTTTTAAAAGTGCCGGGGCGGGAGAAGGAAGGTAAAGCGTCGAAGGGACGGATCCCGGAAGGGGCGTCCGAAGGAAGCCTGATAGAGCGTCTGGAATATGAGCTGGGCGTAATCCGGGGTATGGGATATGTGGATTATTTCCTGATCGTATGGGATTTTATAAATTATGCCAAAATAAACGATATTATGGTTGGGCCTGGGAGAGGATCGGCAGCAGGGAGCATTGTCTCCTATTGCCTTAGGATTACCGATATTGACCCGATTAAATATAATTTGCTGTTTGAACGGTTTTTAAATCCGGAACGGGTATCCATGCCGGATATTGATATTGACTTCTGCTTTGAAAGAAGGCAGGAGGTTATCGATTATGTTGGGAAAAAATACGGGCCGGACAAGGTAGTGCAGATTGTTACTTTCGGTACAATGGCGGCAAAAGGCGTGATCCGGGATGTAGGCAGGGTCATGGATCTGCCTTATGCTTATGTGGATTCCATTGCCAAGATGGTTCCCAACGAACTGAATATTACGATAGACCGGGCGCTTAGCATAAACCCGGAATTCAGGCGGATGTATGAAACGGACGGGCAAGTCAAAAGCCTTATCGATATGAGCAAACGTTTGGAGGGGCTGCCCCGGCATACGTCCATGCACGCGGCGGGGGTGGTGATCTGCAGCAGGCCGGCGGAAGAATTTGTCCCTCTCTCAAGAGGGAGCGACGGGTCTATTATCACGCAGTTTACCATGACGACCATTGAGGAGCTGGGGCTTTTGAAAATGGATTTCCTGGGTCTGCGGACGTTGACCGTGATACAGAATGCCGTTCATTATGCGGAGAAAAATCAAGGCATCCGTTTGGACATGGAGCATATTGATTATAATGATAAAGAGGTGCTTGCATCCATCGGGACCGGGCGGACGGACGGGGTGTTCCAGTTGGAAAGCGGGGGCATGAAAAACTTTATGAAAGAATTAAAGCCTCAAAGCTTAGAAGATATCATTGCGGGGATATCCTTATACCGCCCCGGCCCGATGGATTTTATACCCAAATATATCAAAGGGAAGAATAATCATCAGGATATTACGTATTCCTGCCCACAGCTTGAGCCAATCCTTGCATCCACTTATGGCTGTATCGTATATCAGGAACAGGTAATGCAGATCGTGCGGGATCTGGGCGGCTATACTTTAGGGCGCAGCGACTTGGTGCGCCGCGCCATGAGCAAGAAGAAACAGTCGGTGATGGAAAAGGAACGGGATAATTTTATTTACGGGAATCAGGAAGAGGGAGTGCCGGGCTGTGTGGCGAACGGTATTAGTGAGAATACGGCGAGGCAGATTTACGCGGATATGATGGACTTCGCCAAGTATGCTTTTAATAAGTCCCATGCGGCTTGTTATGCGGTAGTTGCCTATCAAACCGCCTATTTAAAATATTATTATCCGGTGGAATTCATGGCGGCGCTGCTGACTTCCGTTATCGATTTCCCGAGAAAGGTGTCGGAATATATTGTAGCCTGCCGGAATATGGGGATTGCTATCCTTCCGCCCGATATTAATGCCGGGGAGGCTGGTTTTTCCGTTACGGATGAAGGGATACGCTATGCGCTTACAGCGATCAAGAGCATCGGCTATCCGGTCATCGAGGCGATTGTAAAGGAAAGGGAAGAACGAGGGGAATATAAGAATTTAAAAGATTTCATTACCCGTGTGGCGGATAAAGAAATCAATAAGCGTTCCGTGGAGAACTTTATAAAGGCAGGGGCATTGGATGGGCTTGGAGGCACGCGGAAACAGTTTATGAGCGTATATGTCCGGATTATGGATAGTATACAGCAGGATAAAAAGAATAATATGGCAGGACAGATTTCCCTGTTTGACATTGCTTCCGAAGAGGATAAGGAAGATTTTGAAATTAAGATGCCCAAGGTGGGGGAATATTCAAAAGAGATGCTTTTGGGGTTTGAAAAAGAAGTGCTGGGCATTTATATCAGCGGCCATCCGTTGGAAGAATATGAGGCGATATGGAAGAAAAATATTACCAATACTACCGTGGATTTTATTCCGGATGAGGAAACCGGGGAAACGGCTGTAAAGGACGGGCAGAGCGCGACAGTAGGCGGCATTATTGCGGATAAGAAAATCAAATATACGAAAAACGATAAGGTGATGTCGTTCTTACAGGTGGAAGATCTGGTAGGGACGGTGGAAGTAATCGTATTCCCAAAGGATTATGAGAAATATTCATCCAAGCTGCTGGAAGATAATAAAGTATTTATTAAAGGCAGGGTATCCGTGGAAGAAGAAAAGGGCGGGAAGCTGGTCTGTGAGAAAATCACAGGGTTTGATGAAATCAGCAGGAAGCTATGGATCAAATTCCCAACGATAGGAGCTTATGAGGCGGCGGAAAAAGAATTGCTTGCCCGGCTGGCTCAATCCGACGGGAGAGACTGTGTATGTATTTATATAGAGAATCCGAAAGCGATGAAAAACCTTCCGCCTAACAGAAACGTAAAAGCGGACAGGGAGCTGGTGGAAGAACTGTCGGCTGTATATGGGGAAGGGAATGTAAAGGTTACGTGACGATTAACGCTTTCTAACCGAAAATGCCTATGCCGCGAGTGCAGGAAGCAATCGGCTGAAAGCGAAAAAGTTATTGAAAAGGTCGGGAAAACAAGGTAAAATAAGGATACTGTATGGCGTTATCGGAACGAGGGCAGGAAACGGCAGCAGAATAAGTATTTTCAGTATTTGATAATATTTGAGAGAGGTGTAGGCATGGCGGATGAGATTAGGACAATAGGAGTTTTAACCAGCGGTGGGGATGCACCGGGGATGAATGCGGCTATCCGTGCGGTAGTAAGGCAGGCGCTTGCCAAAGGAGTAAGGGTTAAGGGAATTAAAAAAGGATATCAGGGGCTTTTAAACGAGGAGATTGTAGATTTGGAAAGGAGCAGCGTATCGGATATCATCCAAAGGGGCGGAACGATTCTGGGAACGGCCCGCTGCATGGAATTCAAGACGGATGAGGGACAGCAGAAGGGTGCGACGATATGCATGAAGCATGGGATCGACGGATTGGTGGTCATCGGCGGCGATGGCTCTTACAGAGGGGCGCAGGCGCTTTCCAGAAAGGGGATCAATACGATTGGGATTCCTGGAACAATCGATTTGGATATATCCTGCACGGACTATACGATTGGTTTTGACACGGCGGTGAATACTGCGATGCAGGCAATTGATAAGGTAAGGGATACTTCTTCTTCCCATGAAAGATGCAGCATTATCGAAGTTATGGGCAGGAATGCAGGCTATATTGCCCTTTGGTGCGGCGTGGCAAACGGTGCGGAGGATATCCTTCTGCCGGAGAAATATGATTATAATGAGCAGAGGATCATTAACAATATTATCAGCAACAGGAAAAAGGGGAAAACTCATCATATCATCATTAATGCAGAGGGGATCGGGCATTCGACATCTATGGCGAGGAGGATTGAAGCGGCTACAGGGATCGAGACGAGAGCCACGATTCTCGGATACATGCAAAGGGGAGGAAGCCCTACCTGTAAAGACCGTTTTTATGCATCCATCATGGGTGCTTATGCTACGGATATCCTTTGCCAGGGGAAGACGAACAGGGTGGTTGGATATCAGCATGGGGAATTCCAAGATTTTGATATTGAAGAAGCATTGGCTATGAAGAAAAATATACCGGACTACCAGTATGAAGTGAGCCGGGCATTGTCTATGTAGCGGAGAACAGCGGGCCGGCGCAGGGAGCGTCGGCCCGTTTGCCATAGACGGCAAAGAGGGAGGCAGGAAGGCGGGATTGTTATGATAACTAGTACAGCAAATTATAAAGTGAAAAAAATCGTCCAACTGAATAAAAAACCATCTGACCGGAGAAAAGAAGATGTATTTGTAACGGAAGGGCTTAAAATGTTCCTGGAGGCTCCGGAAGAAAGTTTGCGCGAAGTTTATATTTCAGAAAATTTCCGGGATTTTCTAAATGGGCAGGGAGAGGATGGGGAAAGGGCAAGGAAGAGGCTGGAAAGATCCGGATATGAGGAGGTGTCGGAGGAGGCTTTCCGTAAGATGTGCGATACACAGGCTCCTCAAGGAATCTTATGCGTAGTCAGGCAATCGCATTACCGGTTGGAGGATATGCTGCAGAAAAGGGGATGCCCGTTGATTCTGGTATTGGAAAACCTGCAGGATCCGGGCAATCTGGGAACGATACTAAGGGCCGGGGAAGGGGCCGGGGTCTGCGGAGTGGTCATGAGCCGTGATACGGCTGACATTTACAACCCAAAAGTAATCCGGGCGACTATGGGGTCTATATACAGGGTGCCGTTTTACTATGCGGAAGATTTGGAGGATGCGGTCAGGGAAATAAAGGATGCCGGGATTAGGGTGTTTGCAGCCCACTTAAAAGGAGAAACGGTTTATGATGGATGCGATTATTGCAGGCCCTCGGCGTTTTTGATCGGGAATGAGGGAAGAGGGCTGACGGAGAGGATAGCGGCTTTAGCGGATTCTTATGTGAAAATCCCTATGGCCGGAGCGGTGGAATCGTTGAATGCGGCGGTAGCTTCCGCATTGCTCATGTTTGAGGCGGCCAG
This sequence comes from uncultured Lachnospiraceae bacterium, assembly GCA_948470755.1. GTDB lineage: Bacteria > Bacillota > Clostridia > Lachnospirales > Lachnospiraceae > Kineothrix. The sequence continues at coordinate 19,028 of CAOKPU010000032.1, forward strand.
GCAGAGGCGGAAAGCGGAGTAAGGACGACGCAGGCGGATAAAACGGCGACGGGGGAGGAAGGGGTAAAAGATTGAAAATTCAAATTTTCAATCGCGAGATTTGTGTCTGCGCGTTGCTTGCCACAAACTCGTTATGCGCAACAAGCAACGCAGAAATGGAGAAAATCATGAAAATAGGATTTATTGGTCTTGGAAATATGGCAAAAGCGATGATTGGGGGGATGCTGCAAAAGGGGATGGTAGAAGCGGGGGATATTGCCGGTTCGGCAAAGACGAAAGGCACTCTGGAAAGGATGAGAGAGGAATTCGGCATCCTTGTGCTGGATTCTAACAAAGATGTGGCGAAATGGGCGGATGTGATCGTATTGGCGGTAAAGCCGGTTTTCCTTTCAGAGGTGATTGGGGAAATCAGGGAGGAAGCAACGGAAGAAAAACTGGTGATCAGTATTGCCGCAGGGAAAAGCCTGCAATGGCTGGAGGGAGAATTCGGAACACAGCGGAAGCTGATACGCTGTATGCCAAATACACCGGCTTTGGCAGGGGCGGGCTGTACGGCGGTATGCAGCAATCCGATGGTTGAGAGGAAAGAAGAAGAACTTTGTCTTAAGTTGATGGAAAGTTTTGGAAAAGCAATTGTGATCCCGGAGCGGCTGATGGACGCGGCGGGAGCAGTGGCCGGCAGTTCCCCGGCTTTTGTATTTTTATTTATAGAGGCGATGGCGGACGGCGCAGTGAGGGAAGGTATGCCGCGAAAGCAGGCTTATGAGTTTGCCGCCAGTGCAGTGGCGGGAAGCGCGAAGCTGATCCTGGAAACGGGGATGCATCCGGGGGAATTGAAAGATATGGTATGTTCCCCGGGCGGGACGACGATAGAAGGCGTGGCCGTTTTGGAAGAAAAGGGAATGCGGTCTGCCGTTATGGAAGCCATCCATGCCTGTGTGGAGAAATCCGGGCGACTGTAAAAAAGCCCATGCGGGATACAGCCAAAGCGGCCGGCTCTAAGATGGAAAAATCCTACATAAATTCGGACAAGGCGGCATAAACTTGACAATAACCAATTCTTTTGCTATTATTTATGTAATAAAATTAACAATTTCGTAATAATTACATAAGATGAATGCAAAGAAAAAGCATCTCGCCATATGAATAGGATAGGCGGGGGCATGAACTGGGAGGTAAAGGAAATGTCAGGAAACAGGAAGCCGTTTCATGTGCTGTCAGGTCTGATCGTAAGCCTGATTATGATGATGGCTGTAGGTATGACCGCTGTAGCCGGCGAAGAAAAGACCAGCAGCCAGGAATATTTGGATTCGCTGAATGTAGGCGTGGCGGTCCTTCTCGCCCCGGACGAAGATGAAAGGGTTGTGGAGGAAACGGGAAGCGGGATAGAAGGAAAGAATACAACAGAAGAAGCGGTGCCGTCAGATCTTATGGCGGATAATTCCGCCTCAAGAGTACAGGTAACGGAAGCAATGGTGTCAGAAAGCATTGCGTCTGGAAAGGCCTTGCCGGAGGAAGAAAAATCCGATCTCGTGATGGCTGATGTGCAAAATACATTGAATGTCCGTGCGAAAGCTGATGAGGAATCGGAAAAAGTAGGCGTATTATATAAAGACTGCGGAGGCAGGATACTGGAAAGAAGGGACGGATGGACAAAGCTTAGATCAGGCGACTTGGTGGGATGGGCAAAAGACGAGTATCTTTTGTTTGATGAAGAGGCGGAAAGCCTTGCCGATGAAGTGGGGAACCTGATCGTAACCATTGAAACCGATGCACTGCGGATCCGCAAAGAACCTAGTACGGAATCCGGGGTTTTTGCATTGATGGCTCAGGACGATGAGTTAGATGTGATAGAAGTGGTGGATGATGAATGGATCAGTGTAAAATATGATAATCAGATTGGATATGTTTCTGCAGAGTTCGTAGATTTGGATTTCCATATTGACGAAGGAGAGACGATTGCCTCTATTAAGGCAAGGGAAAAAGCGGAAGCGGAAGCAAAGGCGAAGCTGACGGCAAACCAGGGGGCGGTAGTAGTCGGGGCGGATGATACAAGGCTTTTAGCAGCCCTGATTTATTGCGAAGCGGGCAACCAGGGTTATGAAGGCCATCTGGCAGTTGGCGCGGCTGTTATGAACCGGGTAAGAAGCGGTGCATATCCTAATTCCATTTACAGCGTTATCTATGCATCCGGCCAGTTTACGCCGGCGTTAAACGGGAAAGTGGCAAGGGTGTACGGCGGTAATATCCCGGAAAGCTGTATTACGGCAGCCAGGGAAGCGATTAACGGGGCTACCAATATTGGCGCGGCAACTCATTTCAGGAGAGCGGGCGCCCATGAAGGGATTGTGATCGGGGACCACGTTTTCTGGTAAAAAAGGATAGGGATAGATAAAAGAATAAGGCATAGCAAAGGCAGCTTGTCCCTGGCAGGGAAAAGCTGCCTTTTGACAGAGGGATAGGACATGCATCCGTTGGAAAAATCTTATGCTACATGATATTGAATAAAAACATAAAATATAGTAAGATAATAAAAAGGCTGGAAAGGGGCTTTGCATATGAATTATACAATTTTTTGGCTGGTGGCCTTGGTTTTGTTTATCGTTATTGAAATAGCTACGATGGGGCTGACTACCATATGGTTTGCCGGCGGCGCGGTTCTTGCGGTGATTGCTGCAGCCTTGGGGCTGCCCTTGGCGGTGCAGGTCATCCTGTTTTTTATAGTGTCTTTTGTGCTTTTATATTTCACGAGGCCTATGGCAGTGAAATATTTTAATAAGGACAGGGTGAAAACCAATGCGGAAAGCCTCGTTGGGAAGCAGGCGATCGTGATCAGCGAAGTGGACAATCTGCAGGGGATCGGGCAAGTGACGGTCGGCGGTATGGAATGGTCGGCGCGGTCGGCAGAAGAAGGAATGATGCTTCCGGTAGGCAGCGTGGTAAATATTGTTGCTATCAATGGGGTAAAATTAATTGTAGAAGAGAAAAAATAAGGGAATCCTGAAAAAGCAAATTGCTTAAAAGCAAATTGCTTTTAAGCAGACTGCTGTTGGGAAGAAAGAATTTGCGCTTATGTCTGGATGGGCAGGCAGGGCGGGAGTGGAGGATGAAATATGGGATTTGCAGTACTTGTTTTATTGATTTTAGTTGTTTTGATTATGGTTTCCTGTATCAAGATCGTACCGCAGGCTTATGCCTATGTTGTGGAAAGGCTTGGGGCGTATCAGGGGACATGGTCGGTAGGGCTTCATTTTAAGACGCCTTTCCTTGATAAAGTGGCGAAAAAGGTGAATTTGAAGGAGCAGGTAGTGGATTTTGCGCCTCAGCCGGTAATTACGAAGGATAACGTAACGATGCGGATCGATACCGTCGTATTTTTCCAGATTACGGATCCCAAACTTTTTGCTTATGGAGTGGAAAATCCCATTATGGCGATTGAAAACCTGACCGCTACAACGCTGAGAAATATTATCGGCGAGATGGAATTGGATCAGACTTTGACTTCCAGGGAAGTGATTAATACAAAAATGCGTTCGTCCCTGGATATCGCAACGGATCCCTGGGGCATTAAGGTGAACCGCGTGGAACTTAAAAATATCATTCCGCCGGCAGCCATTCAGGATGCGATGGAGAAGCAGATGAAAGCGGAACGTGAACGACGCGAAGCAATCTTAAGGGCGGAGGGCGAAAAGAAATCAACGATCCTCGTAGCGGAAGGGCAAAAGGAGTCTGTGATCCTGGAAGCGGAAGCGGAAAAACAATCGGCGATCCTGCGTGCAGAGGCGCAGAAGGAAAAGATGATCCGCGAGGCCGAAGGTGAGGCGGAAGCAATCCTTAAGGTGCAGAAGGCAACGGCGGATGGTATCCGGATGATCCGGGAAGCGGGGGCAGATCAGTCCGTGCTTACCATCAAGAGTCTGGAAGCTTTTGAAAAGGCGGCAGACGGCAAGGCTACTAAAATTATCATTCCTTCGGAAATTCAGGGGATTGCAGGGCTTGCCTCTTCTTTAAAGGAACTGGTAGTGGATGAAAAGTAAAGATTTATCAGTATAAACTGGCAGATTGGAAAATATGAATATATTCCGGCAGCGGGAAGAGACATTCCGTCTGCCGGATTTTAGGTGGGAGGGTTAAGGATGAATCTAAAGGGCCGTGATTTTTTGAAATTATTGGATTTTACAGGGGAAGAGATTACATATCTGCTGGATTTGGCGGCAGATTTAAAGGAGAAGAAGAAAAAGGGGATAGCGGTAAAATGGCATGAAGGAAAGAATGTGGCGCTGATATTTGAAAAGACAAGTACGAGGACAAGATGTTCGTTTGAAGTGGCGGCGCATGATTTGGGGATGGGTGCTACCTATCTGGATCCTATGGGATCCCAGATCGGTAAAAAAGAAAGCATTGCGGATACGGCAAGGGTGCTTTCGGGCATGTATGAAGGGATAGAATACAGGGGCTATGGGCAGGATATTGTAGAAGAACTGGCTAAATATGCGAAAGTCCCGGTGTGGAACGGGCTGACGAATGAATTCCATCCGACTCAGATGCTGGCGGATTTGTTGACTATCCGGGAACATTTTGGTTATTTAAAAGGGATCCGTTTTACATATATGGGTGACGCCCGTTATAATATGGGGAATTCCCTTATGGTGGCATGTGCAAAAATGGGTATGCATTTTACCGCATGTACGGCGGAAAAATATTTTCCGGACAGGAAACTGGTGGAGGAATGTGAGAGAATCGCTGCGGAGACAGGCGCCTCTGTTTCTTTGACGGAGGATGTGGAAACCGGTGCAAAGGGGGCGGACGTCGTCTATACGGATGTATGGGTTTCCATGGGAGAACCGGATGAAGTATGGGAAGAGAGGATTAAGGAGCTTTCCCCTTATCAGGTCAATGCCAGGGTGATGGGATGCGCGGGTAAAAATGCGGTATTTATGCATTGCCTTCCTGCTTTTCATGATCTGGACACGAAAATAGGGAGAGAGATCAGCAGGAAATTCGGCATTACAGAAATGGAAGTGACCGATGAAGTCTTTGAATCGGAGGCATCCATTGTGTTTGAGGAAGCGGAGAACCGTATGCATACGATCAAAGCGGTGATGGCGGCAACGCTGGGTATACCGGAAAACGGGTAACGGATATGAAAACAGGGATTTTAAAACTTCTCAGGGAGCATGAGGGTTATATTTCGGGACAGGAGCTATGCAGGCAGTTCGGCGTCTCCAGAACGGCGGTGTGGAAAGCGGTCAACCAGTTAAAGGAAGAAGGGTATGGGATTGAGGCGGTACAGAATAAGGGGTACCGTCTAAGATCGAATCCGGATGTGCTTTCTTCCAGCGAGTTAAAGAGCCGTATCCGGAACCAATGGGCAGGCTCCAGTATTTATTATTATGAGGAAACCGGGTCCACGAATATCGATGCGAAGCGGCTTGGGGAAGAAGGGGCCGATCATGGTACGGTAGTGGTGGCGGATAAGCAGAACGCGGGCCGGGGAAGGCGGGGAAGGACATGGCAGTCTCCCGCCGGGAAGGATATTTATTTTACCATTTTGCTAAGGCCCCGATTCTTACCCGACAAGGCGGCCGGGCTTACGTTGGTCATGGCGCTTTCGGTGGCGCAGGCCGTTGAGAGGATCTGCGGCCTGCAGGCCGGCATTAAATGGCCGAATGATGTGGTGATGAACGGGAAAAAAATATGCGGGATCCTGACGGAGATGAATGTGGAAACCGATTATATCCAACATGTGGTGATCGGCGTAGGGATAAATGTGAATCTGGATGAGATGCCGGGAGAAATCAGCCGGACGGCCACTTCTATCTTGCTGGAAAGCGGGAAGGAAACGGCCAGGGCGGAACTGCTGCAGGAAGTTCTCGCGCGGTTTGAGGAAAATTACGGAATATATGAACGAAAGCTGGACTTAAGGGACATGCTGGGGGAATATAATGGGCATCTGGTAAATATGGGAAAGCAGGTGAAAGTATTGGATCCAAAAGGGGAATTTGAAGGGATTGCAAGAGGGATTGACGCTTCCGGTGAACTTTTGGTGGAGACGCAGGACGGGAAAACCGTTAAAGTATATGCGGGGGAAGTTTCGGTAAGGGGGATGTATGGATATGTCTGATGCGGGAAAAACTGCAAAAAAGGGAAAAGGGAAGACAGTGCTTTGCGGGGCGAACGCATATGAGAAAAAATATTACTTCAATGAAGCGTTCCGAGGGATCCCTCAATCCATTCAGGATGAGCTTCATATTATCTGCGTCCTGTTTACGGAGGAAGCGGGCGGGGTTTTTACGATAGCTTTTGAAGCGGATGGAAGCGTTGTTATGGAAACGGATTTTGCAGAAGATGATTTCCTTTACGATGAAATAGGCAGCGGGCTTTTAGTGCGGGAAGTGAGCAGGAATAGGCAGGAGATGTTTGAAGCCTTAAGCCTGTATTATAGAATATTTATTTTGCATGAAGAATTGGATGTAGAAAAGGATGGAACAGGAATAGGAGCGGAAAGGCCAGGTAACAGCAATGATATTAGTAATTGACGTAGGGAATACGAATATAACTTATGGAGTGTATAAAGAAAAGGAATTGGTGGCGACTTTCCGTATGACGACGAAGCAGGCGCGCACTTCGGATGAGTATGGGATGAGCATTATGGAATTGCTGAGGATTCATTCTGTGGATAAAAAGGATCTGGAAGGGACGATTATTGCCAGTGTAGTCCCTAATGTGATGCATTCCCTGACCGGGGCAGTGACGCGCTATCTGGGAACGGCGCCGATTATCGTAGGCCCCGGGATCAAAACAGGGATTAAGGTAGTGACGGAAAATCCAAGGCAGATAGGTTCGGACCGTATCGTAGACGCGGTGGCGGCTTATGAGATATACGGCGGGCCGGTCCTTGTGCTGGACTTTGGAACGGCTACTACATATGATCTGGTATCGGAAGACGGAAGCTTTATCGCATGTATCATAGCCCCCGGCATACGTATATCCGCAAAAGCCCTTTGGGAAGGGACGGCCAAGCTGCCGGAAGTGGAAATAAAAAAACCGAAATCAATCCTGGCTCAGGAAACTGTTTCCAGTATGCAGGCAGGCCTGATATATGGGCAAATTGGGCAGACGGAGTACATTGTCAGCCATGTAAAAAAGGAAAGCGGCTATGAAGACCTGAAAGTGGTGGCAACGGGAGGGCTGGGAAGGCTGATTTCTGAAGAAACGGAAAGTATCCAGTATTATAACAGCACCCTTACGCTGGACGGGCTGCGGATGATTTATGAAAAGAACAGGAAATAGGAATGGCGGGACAATTATTAAGGCAGTTAAAAATCGGTAATGTTATTTTAAAAAACAATATTATCTTGGCTCCTATGGCAGGCATATCCGACCTGCCATTTCGTCTTTTGTGTAAGGAACAAGGGGCGGGGCTTCTGGGGATGGAGATGGTAAGTGCGAAAGCGATAATGTACAACAGCAAAAATACAGAGGTTTTGATGGAGATCCATCCCAAGGAGGGGCCGGTTTCTTTGCAGTTGTTTGGTTCGGACGCGGATATCATCAGCGAAATGGCAAAAAGGATTGAGGAAAGGCCGTTTGCAATCCTTGATATCAATATGGGCTGTCCGGTACCGAAAGTCGTAAATAATGGGGAGGGGTCGGCGCTGATGAATAATCCCTCCCTGGTGAGGGAAATCATATCCAAGACGGTAAAAGCGATCCGTAAACCGGTGACTGTAAAAATAAGGAAAGGTTTCGACGGGGAGCATGTGAATGCGGTGGAAATCGCCAAAGTTGCAGAAGATGCAGGCGCGGCGGCGATTGCCGTGCATGGGAGGACGAGGGAAGAACTTTATTCCGGCTGGGCGGACTGGGACATTATTGCACAGGTAAAAAGGGCAGTCGGCATACCGGTAATCGGCAACGGCGATGTGACGGACGGGCGATCGGCAAAGAAAATGCTGGAGGAAACAGGCTGCGACGGGGTTATGATAGGACGGGCGGCAAGAGGGAATCCGTGGATATTCCGTGAAGCGGCCGCTTATCTGAAAAACGGGGAAATGATAGGAAGGCCGGATCCAAAAGAGATAAGGGAAACCATTCTGCGCCATGCGGCTCTGCAAATCCGATATAAGGGGGAATATGTAGGGATCAGGGAGATGCGTAAGCATGTCTCATGGTATACGGCGGGGTGTCCTAATTCGGCAAGATTCCGGGGAAGGCTGAATGAAATGGAAACTATGGAGGATCTATGTAAAGGAATAGAGGAAATATTTTCATCCGGTCAGCAGGGCGGTCTTTATGAATAAATAAGGCACGGTTTTCATATTTTGTCTTAAGACAGGCGGTAGGGAGAGACGGAATATTTTGCAAACCGGACGGATCATTTATTTTTATTTGGAGAAGGAAGCCAGATTTAAAAGACATAAATGGAGCAGGGGAAAAATGCCGGAGACAGAAGTCATAATGGAGGAAGGCTGGACATTGAGCTGCTGCGGCATACCGGAATTCTTTTGGAAAAACAAAAAGTGGGAAGGCGGCAGATTAACAGACAGCTTATGCAGGTTCTTGGAGGAGCGAAAGGCGGAAGACTATTATCTGCAGCCGGAAGTGGCCCGTATGGCTGGAATCGGGGAAAGGCTGCCGCCGGAAGTCCTGTTGCGGAAAATGTTAAGCCAAGCCCCGTGCCTGGAATACGTCGTTTATATAGGATGGGGGGAGGGGCATAGGGATGGGGCGTTGGGTGAGGAAGCTTTTAGGGAGGAGCGCGAAATGCTTTTCCGGCTTCTGGATCCATATTTGACGCGTGTGAATCATTTTACTTTAGTGACAGACTGTCCGGAAGGATATGAAGAATTTGCGGATTATATCTATGAGGAATATGGGATTCCCACGGCGGCTGCAAAAGAGATGTGCCAGCAGTCCGGGAAAAGAGGGAAGACGGTGGTTTTGGATGCGAGAAAAGAGGGGGGCGCGCCATGCCAGGAGCTTCCTCAAAGGGCGGTATATGTGGATTTTTGGTCTAGTGGGAAGAAACGGAAGGCGCTAGAGGCGGAACGGGGGGATGTCAGGTATTTATCGGTGGTGAAATTCCTTGACACTCTGGTGAAAAATGGGTATAATACCATAGTTAATTCTTGACTGAAATGAGATAAACAGGGGCTTTTCTTCCGGATTTGCCGGATATGGGAAGAAGGCGGGTTATAATAAGGGTTATGATGTTGCTGGTTTGGAGTCCGCAGGGTATGGGGCATTTTTGCACGTTATTTTATAAAATGCCGAAAATGCCGTATTGGGTCATGGGGCAGGACCCGATGCACTGCATTATTGCCTCCGGGGCAGACGGCAACTTTGTGATTAAGAATAAAATTACAAAACTTTGAAAGGAGCATGAAGATTCAGATGGAAGAAAAGAAGAATATTTTAACTTATGAGGGTCTCAAAAAGTATGAGGATGAACTTCATGAATTAAAAGTAGTGAAAAGACAGGAGGTTGCCCAGAAAATAAAAGAAGCCAGAGAGCAGGGCGACTTATCGGAAAATGCGGAATATGACGCTGCCAAGGACGAGCAGCGCGATATTGAAGCGAGAATCGAGGAATTGGAAAAAATACTGAAAAACGCCGAGGTCGTAGTAGAGGACGAAGTGGATCTGGATAAAATCAATATCGGCTGCAAGGTAAGGATCCTGGATTTGGAATATAATGAGGAATTGGAATATAAAATTGTGGGTTCTACGGAAGCCAATAGCCTGAAAGGTAAGATTTCCAATGAATCCCCTGTTGGGAAGGCTTTGATCGGTGCGAAAGTGGACGATGTGGTAAATGTGGAAACCCAAGTGGGAGTGCTGCAGTACAAGGTGCTGGAGATTCAGCGTTCCAGCAACTGATAAGACGATAAGATACTGTGCAGGCCATAGAAAAAGAAGAAAAGAGGAGTGTCAGCGGTGGGAGAAACACAGAATACACAGGAGCAGGATATTAACCAGTTGTTAAAAGTCAGGAGAGAGAAGCTTGCTACGCTTCAGGAAAATGGAAAGGATCCGTTTTTGATCACAAAATATGATGTGACTCATCATAGTCTTGAAATAAAAAATAATTTTGATAATTTGGAAGGACAGACTGTTTCCGTTGCCGGGCGCATTATGTCGAAAAGAGTGATGGGAAAAGCGTCTTTTTGCAATGTGCAGGATATCCAGGGGAACATCCAGTCATACGTTGCCAGGGACAGCATTGGGGAAGAACCATATGCAGATTTTAAGAAATATGATGTAGGGGATATTGTAGGGATCAAGGGTGAAGTATTCAAGACGAAAACGGGGGAGATTTCCATTCATGCGGGGGAAGTGAAGCTGCTTTCCAAGAGCCTGCAGATTCTTCCGGAAAAATATCATGGGCTTGTAAATACGGATATCAGATATCGGCAAAGATATACGGATCTGATTATGAATGAAGAGGTAAAGGATACTTTTGTAAAAAGGTCGCGGATTATCAGTTCTATCCGCAGATATTTGGACGCTCAGGGCTTTTTGGAAGTAGAGACTCCAATGCTGGTATCCAATGCAGGCGGCGCGGCGGCCAGGCCTTTTGAGACGCATTACAATGCATTGGATGAAGATGTAAAATTGCGTATATCTCTGGAATTATATTTGAAAAGACTGATCGTAGGGGGGATGGAACGGGTTTATGAGATTGGGCGTGTATTCCGTAATGAAGGATTGGATACGAGACATAACCCGGAATTTACTTTAATGGAATTATATCAGGCCTATACGGATTATAACGGCATGATGGATCTGACGGAGAATATGTTCCGCCATGTGGCAAAAGAGGTATGCGGTTCCACCACGATTACTTACGGCGGAGTGGAAATCGATTTGGGAAGCCCTTTTAAAAGGATCACCATGATTGATGCCGTAAAAGAATATACGGGTGTGGATTTTGATAGTATTAAAGACACAGAGGAAGCAAAAAAAATAGCGGATGAAAAGGGAGTCCATTATGAGGCGCGGCATAAGAAGGGGGATATCCTGAACTTATTCTTTGAGGAGTTTGTGGAGGAGCATCTGGTGCAGCCTACGTTTGTTATGGATCACCCGGTGGAAATCTCCCCGCTTACGAAGAGAAAACCGGATAAGCCGGATTATGTGGAGCGTTTTGAACTGTTTATCACATGCAGGGAGATGTGCAATGCTTATTCCGAGCTGAATGACCCTATTGACCAGCGTGCGCGTTTTGCAGCCCAGGAGGAGGCGTTTGCAGCGGGCGATGAGGAAGCAAACCATACGGATGAAGATTTCCTGAACGCATTGGAAGTGGGGATGCCTCCGACAGGCGGGATTGGCTACGGGATCGACCGCCTGGTGATGCTGTTGACAGATTCGCCGGCGATCAGGGATGTTTTGTTGTTCCCGACGATGAAAAGTCTTAACTGATTTCGGAGCCGGAAAAGCCCGGAAATAAAGGAAAGTTGGCGGTTGCCCTGCTGCCAGAATGGCGGTTTTATCTCAAATTTATCTCAATTCAATAGATTTTGAAGAAAAAGGCACTCAATACCTTAGTTGGTATCGGGTGCTTTTTAAATGCAGAAAAAATATTAGCCTAAGACTTCATCCAATAATTTTTCTTCATCTGTTCTAGGATATCTTTCTTGTAACAATTCTTTAGTTGGAATGTTTTTGGAATGCGCATATATATATTCAAGGCAGTCCATAAATTTGCGAGAGGCCATTGTTCTTTCAGTTTCACATTTATTATATATATCTTTGGTAATTTTGTAAGTGAGATTTTTTGTTTCGCTTATTCGCTTATAACATAAATAATTGGAAACATTTTTAGATAGAACAACTGTATGACCGCCGCAGCACTCTAATAAATCGCTAATAAAGTAAATGGATGGATTATAATGGTAAGGGTTACTATGTGGAAGTTTCGTCTCCTCATTCCATTCAATTAATCTATTTATTGCTTCTTTTGAAAGCCCGGTTTCACTATGAATATTAGTTTCAGCATGTGTTGGTAATTTTATTAATCCGAGAAGATAGTCTGCGGAACAATGAAAAAATTTACAATATGCTAACATATAAGTTCCGCTCGTTTTTTTAAAATCTTCATTGCGTAAATCGGTCTTTATTCTTTTACTAATCGCATCAATGACGTGTCTGTAATCATTATTTTCTGGGCTGTTACAGGTAAAACGAGAATTAAAAATAAATTTTTGTTCATCTTCATTTCCCTTTAATTCTTCAAAACATTCATCATAAAGTAGCCTAGCAAATCCAAACACGGTTTTTATTTGGTATTTATGTTTGATATTATGTTGGTCAATCAGAGATAATAGTCTTTCATTTTTCATCCATTTGTCTTTTTTCATTTTAATACCTTCTATTATTAGAAAATTTATTCTAATTTGAAAAAAATAATTTATTGAAATAGATAAAATTAGATGATTTTTTCTAATAAAAGTATTTTATCATAATATTATAAGGTTGTAAACGAGCATAGACAAAAATAAGAAAAGGAGCATACAAGTATGAACAAATCAAATTATACCAATTGTGATTTTCAAAATGGAAAAGCAAAAGTTAATGTTAAGCCACAAGAAGGATGTATTTTATGGTCGAGAGGTCGCAATGCCTTAATGGCTGATGCAGCAGAAGCGCAGGCAATTATAAGAATTGGACGGTCAGTTTTAATCAATGTGCCTAAAATGGATTCTTATTACGAATCATTAACAGGTGAGTAATGAAACAAAATAGAACAATGAAAAATACCCTCCCAAGTGCTGCAACGCTTAAGAGGGCAAAACATAGCCGGAGCCATGCCTAGATACAGCATGATTATACCATATCCGGCAGAAAGGATAAAGGATGATTGAAGAATTTTTACTGGAAGGAAAGAGAAATGCCATTGCATCACAAAGGCTTGCTGATTTAGTTGGTTGCAAAAGCGTCCGCGAATTACAAGAAGTGATTGCGGCGGAACGGGCAGCAGGAGCGGTGATTCTTTCCACATGTCAGAATGGCGGAGGTTATTATCTCCCATGCGTTGGTGATAAAAAAGAAGTCATGGATTTTATTAGGACACTGCAGAGCAGAGCGGAAAATACATTGTGTGCTTTGGATTCTGCAAAAGCCTATTTGAAACAGTTAGAGGACGGTGAGTAGATGGCAAACAGACGAATGTTTTCGCTAGATGTGATAGACACAGACATATTTCTTGACCTCCCTATATCTTCGCAGGCGTTATATTTCCATTTGGGAATGAGGGCAGATGATGACGGTTTTGTTTCATTACCTAAACGAATAACTAATATGGTTGGATGCAATACAGATGACTTGAAACTACTGGTTGCCAAGGGCTTTATAATACAGTTTGATTCAGGCATTATAGTGATTACGCACTGGAAAGTAAATAACTATCTGCGTGCGGATCGTTACCTCCCAACATTGCATCAGACTGAAAAGGAATTGCTTGCGGATAATGAAAACGGTTACAGTGTACCTGCCGTTGGTATGCCAGTGGTTGACAAAATGGAAACCCAGTATAGTAAAGAGATAGAAAAGAGTAAGGACAGGAAAGTTAAGGATAATACAAAACCGCCAAAGCGTGCCGCAACCTATTTCCCGAATGATGAATCGCTGAATCAGGTATTTTTAGATTATTTGGAGACGCGCAAACAGATTAAAAAACCCATGACAGGTAGGGCGGTTGAATTGGCAATAAAGAAACTGGAAGAATTGTCAACAGTACCATTCTCTGACAGTATGGATAACGATATGGCTATTCAAATTCTTAATCAGTCAGTTATGAACAGTTGGCAAGGGCTTTTTCCGTTGAAAGAGCAGAAAACGAATAATACACCGAAAAGTGGTGTGGATTGGAGTAAAGTATGACGAGAAACGAAGCAAAAAAAATTGTGATGGTTATTTCAGCCACTTATCCGAACTGGCATCCGTTAGATATGAGTTTTACTGTTGATGCGTGGGCGTCAATGTTGGAAAGTTATACATATCAGGATATCAGCGCAGCGCTAAAAGCATTTATTGTATCAGATACAAGTGGATTTGCACCGGCTCCCGGACAAGTAATAGGATTATTGGATAGGGCAAGTAATCAGGAATTAAACGAAATGGAAGCATGGACGCTTGTAAGCAGAGCGTTACGTAATGGCTATTATGGGGCAGAACGGGAATTTGAAAAATTGCCACCTATCGTACAAAAGGCAGTTGGTTCACCGTCACAGCTTCGTAATTGGTCACAAACGGATAGTGAGAGCGTGGAGAATGTGATCCAGTCAAATTTCATGAGGACTTACAGACAGGAACTTGCAAAGAAAAAGGAAATGCGGAAAATACCACAAGAAGTTCTCCATTCGTTAGAGCAGTCGGGTAACAGACTGATTGAAAATAAATAAAAGAGCCTGTCATTTCGACAAGCCCCGAACCACAACCTAAATTGATTATATGGTGGAGGGCTAGGAAATGTCAAAGGAAAAGCGTAAAAAAGGCACACAGGAAATCCAGCGGTTTAGTTACGAGGAATATGGCATTGATGGTGTAAGGCTTGCAGAATTACAGGACGGATGCAGAACCGGGAAATATCCCCCTGAAATGCTCCAGGCGGCTTGCGACGGGCTTGAATTTGTCAGGCCATGGATTTTATTATCCGTTACAAAAAACGTGTCATTTGACCGCTTGGAGTTTCACTGGGAGCTGGGGAGATGTCCGTCTGGGAGAACGAATTTTTACAGCTTCCGGAGACGGTTCTTTTATAATCTGGATAAAGCATTGCGAGAAAAGGAAGCTGTAAATGGATAACCGGGCAGCAGGCGCACAAGAAAAGAGGGTGCTTCTTATTTTGCGGCAGGGGTGCATCTAATCGGGTGCAGGGCATCCTGAAAATCCCGGAGGGGTGCAGGAGATTTCCCGGCAGGAGAGCCAAAGGGGATAGAAGTATATGAATCACATTGGACTGCTGACGGTAAAGAGATGTACAGTTATGAGTACCGTAACAGCGCAGAACGGTTTGAACGGCCTATCAGGAAATCATACCGTATAAGCATACATGAAAGCTACCGGGAGAATGGGAAAGTAAAGAAGAAACAGACCGTAATTTGCACGATTGGATATTATGAAGTGGTGGACTGGGGTGACTGGCCGGGGGATTCTGTTGTTGGTGGGTTGGCATCAAAAGCGGATGCGCTTGGACTGGAAGAAAGCGAACTGGCAGACCTGATTTATACAAAGTGGCAGGCTATTGTTGACCGCATTTGGGAGGAATACAAACAGACGGAGGAATATGCTGCAAGGCAGGAGAACTGCCGCATAATCAGGGAGCATAACGAGAGGGTAAATGAGTTCACGGAGAAATACGGCGTTACCCGGAGCGAGTACAACCGCTGCTATGATGTGTTCGGCAAATTGCGCAATCCTGAA
>CAOKPU010000033.1 GCA_948470755.1 uncultured Lachnospiraceae bacterium
AGTGCGGGCTTATAGCCCGCGTCCCTAGCCACCCGTTTTACGGGTGGGGGCGACTGCAGCTTTCTATCAAGCAAATTGACTTTGGAAACAGCCGGATAGAGTTGTATAGCCGCGTGATGCAGGAATGGCTGCAGGGTTCCAGTAGGCAGAATTGTACCTGTATAAAATGGGGACTGCAGCAGGAATATTTGGGTAGGGAAGCGAAGGAAGAATTGTTGTCATTCTGCAAAGAGCAGTTTGAAACATGGCTGCGGCGAAAGGTAAAATGCGTCAACTGTGATGCCGGTGCATATCTGGATGAAAGCGGTTTTTGCCCGAAATGCCATGTGGGAGGCAATCTGCCTTACCGCGCATTTATGGAACTGTTGATCGATAACCGGCGTCTGGATTATCAGGAATTGATCCGATATGGCGGACATCCCTCATCGGATATCAGCGGAGCGGCATGGGAAGGCATTAAAAGCTTTTGGGAGGAGAATCCGCAAAGTATAGGAGAAATACTGGAACAAATAAAAGAGGATAAGTGCCCGAAGTACCTGTTTGGATGGCTGCTTACCATGCCGGAAAATGTGATTGCCGGATATCAGAAGAAGATTGTGGAGATCGCGGAGAAAGAGAGTCGGGAGTTACAGCTCGTATTTTTGGAGAAAATAAATGGTTTGGAGTGGCTTCCGGTAAAGGAAAAGCGAGAATATTTAAAAAAGATGATGTGTAGTGCGGATGCAGAAGTAAAAGCCAGGGCGACGAAGGTGTGGCTTGTTCTGGAATAATAATGTGAAACAGTATATACCATTCAAATCTGCTTTATAATTGTTAAGAAAATTTAATTTATGCCATGTCTTTCCACAAACAAAAGGAAAGAACGTGATCTTATAAAACTTTCAGAGAAAGAGGAGTTTTATGCGTTAAAATTACTTGACACTAATTTACCATTAAAATTGCCTGGGCTTAGCACTAATTTACCATATGCCCTACGGTTTTATCGGGTTTTCCGGGGTTTTCGCGGGGAAAAAGTGAAAAAAGTTTGTGACAATAACTTGACATGTGCGGGGTATGGGGCGATTTGTGTCGAAAACAGTTTGCCTATGTAAAATAAAGTAGATTTTTAGGGGGATAAGTGCTTTATTTCGGCCTGATGTATTTAATGGTAACATCATGGGTGCAAAGGTTAGGCTTGGCACGGGCATAGAAGCCGTCTGTATAATTTTTGCAGATATCGTTTTTGAGTTTGCGGAAAGAAGAACCAATGGCTGAGGCCATCTTTTCAAGAAGAACCTTACGGAAAGCATTACGCAGGAAGGCGTAATCGAAGTGGTTGAAAGGATGCCGGGGGTGATATTGCCAGCACCGCTCTCAGAAATGAGGGCATGGATGTGAGGATTCCATTTCAAACCACGACCAAAAGTATGTAGTACGCATATGAAGCCGGGAGTAAAGATTTCAGTTTTGTTAGCTTTGAAAAATATATGAAGGACAACATCCCCAACGGATGAAAGCAAAAGACTTAAAAGTTTGCGATCGCGGAGAAAATAAAGGCGGAGTTCCTCAGGGATGGCAAAAACACAATGTCTATGGACGCAGGAAACGAGTTTGCAAGACAGGGGTCATCATTTTAAGCAAAGCTTATCTTAAGTTTTAAAATGTTCAATATACTGTTAAAAGTATATTTATTATGAAATTGGCAGATTCTTAGACGTAAAAGGGGAAATATGCTTTTATTTGGTTCTGCAAGGATAGAGAGAGTTTACATAAGGTCGGAGATGGTCAAAAAGGGAAAGCGGCTGTCAGATTTAAGGAGAGAAAATGTTTAAAGTAGTACAAGATAATTTTTTTGTCCCGTTAGCTTCGCCGGGAAAACTGGTGTATTGGGAATGCATTCGAAAGTTGTTTACCATTATGGATAATCAGCTTTCTTTTGGTATGGAAAGAGATCTCTTGATAGATGAATTACAATTTTATTTTGAACAATCCAATGCAATGGAATTTTCTGAGGAAGAATTATTGAATACTGATAGCAGAGGGAAAGCTAATTGGATGCTTCGACGTTTGGAGTATTATGGTTGGTTGGAGATTGAGACGGATAAAAGCTATGTACAAAGAGTTAATTTTAAAGAATATGCGGTAAGGTTTATTAAAAACTTCATAGAGATTGCAGATAGAAAACAGATAGAATATCAGGGATATATTTATACAATATATAGTTTGGTTAGGAGCAATTCGGACAACCCGGGAGTAGTATTGATACAGATTGTGGAAAATACGGATTATTTGATTACAGGACTTAAAAATCTGAATTCCAGTATAAAACATTATATTGATGAATTGACAAAACACAAAACCGTAGCGGAAATTATGGATGTTTTGTTTAACGATTATATTACTAATATTGTGGATAAGGCATATCATCGATTGTTGACATCAGACAATGTATCAAAATTTCGACCGGAAATCATAGAGCGTCTGGAGGATAAAAGCAGGAATTGCATATATGTTGAGAAAGCATCCGGAGAGATTGCCGGTATCAGGGAGATAACAGAGGAAGAGGGGAAAGAACAAGTATACAAATATCTCCACGATGTGATAGATGCTTTTCGGAATATGGATGATATTTTGGTAGAGATTAACCAGAAGAACACACAATATCAGAGGGCAGCGATTAATCGGGCCAAATTTTTGCTGACGGGGAGTGAAGATATCCGTGGACAGTTGAAAGAAATATTAATGGAAATTGGAGAGCGGATAAACGACGCACAGATGGATTTGGGAGGAATTTATAGAATTGATTTTTTGGAAGGAATGCTTCGTATTTACAGTGCGTCGTTTTTAGATGAAAAGTCTTTCTATTCCCCGATTGAAGGCCGAAAAGATTTTCATCCTTCCGCAATAGGACAGGAGGGGCCGGATGAAGAAAAACGTCAGGAGAAGCTTGGGCGAATGATGGAGAAAATGCAAAAAGTCCTAAGCCCTGAGAAAATAAACAGATATGTCAGAGAACAGATGGGAGAAAGAAAAGAGATTTTGGCAACACAACTTCCGGTGTCAACGGTAGAGGATTTTGTGAAAATTATTTATATCAGGCTGTATGGACAGCGAAAAAACATGGAATATAGTGTAGATGTGCTTTCAGAAAAAGAAATAGAAAAATATATATTCAAAGATTTTTGGATTAGAAGGAAGGGATAGGCAGATGGAATTACTGGAGGGTTTGATTCAAAGGGATCGGGATGAGTTTAAAAGAATATGCAATCGTCTGCTTAGCGTATGTTTCTTGTGCAGGAGCAATACGGTAACCAAGTCGGATTACTATTTTGTAATAAAGTATAAAGAAAAGTTCGCAGAGTATTTGAATGTATTGGGATATCGATTGGAAATCAATGAAGAGTATGGTGTGATTCAACTGACAAACCCTTTAAACTATAATCGGTTAAAGCTTAAATTGTATGAATCCATTTTACTATTGATTTTAAGAATATTATTTGATGAAAAGAAAAGGGAATTGTCAGCCAGTGATGAGGTAATTGTCAATTTGGGCGATGTACATGATAAATTTTTGAGTTTGAAAATCAGAGATAAAATGATTGATAAGACGACTTTGAGAAATGTCCTGAGTCTGTTTAGACGGTTTCAACTGATTGAAACAATAGACAAGGATTTGGCGAATGAAGAATCCAGAATTATTATTTTTAATTCCATTTTAATGGCTGTAAGGATTGAAGATATTAAGCAGGCTTATGATAAATTAGACATATATCGGAAAGGGGATAAGGGTGATGAAGAAATTAATTCGGATGAAACTGATTAATTGGCATCGCTTTACCAATAATACCATAGCGTTTGGGGATTCTACGCTTTTATCAGGCGAAAATGGCGCAGGAAAATCAACCTTATTGGATGCAATTCAGTTTGTCATTACGTGTTCCGCTAATTCATTTAACAAGGCGGCGCATGAGAACGGGAAAAGAAAACTAACAGGTTATATACGCTGCAAGACAGGAAAAGAAAACAAACCGTATGAGAGGATGGGAGCAATCAGTGCGCATATTGCCTTGGAATTTTATGAGGAAAGCAGAAAGCAGTATTTTATAGTGGGAGCGGCAATTGATTCGGCATCAGAAGGACAAGAGACTACTGCCCGCTATTTAATGGACAATATCAGATTGACCGATGATATGTTTTTTCAAGGGAATACCCCAAGATCCATTACACAGTTTAGAACCGCAAATAAAAATATAAAGCAGTGGTGTAAGACACAGGCGGAAGCCAAAAGAGTTATGAAGTCGCGTTTTGGAAGGATTGAGGACAAGTTTTTTGCATTGATTCCTAAAGCAATGGCGTTTAAACCTATTGATGATATCAAGGATTTTGTATACTCTTATGTATTGGATGAAAAAGAAGTCAATATTGATGTTTTGCGTGAAAATGTAAGGACTTATCAGGAATTGGAAAAAACGCTGGAAAGCGTGAAAAAGAGAATTCAAAAATTGGAAGATATAGAAAAGTTTCATGGAGAAGTCATAGAAGGACAACGCAGGGACAAGATGTATGAGTTCTATTTAGAACGTGCGGAACTGGATATTGCGCTGGATAAAATAAAAAAAATGAAAGACGCTATTGAGGCGGATACTGATAGAAAACATCTCCGACAAAAGGATTTGGAACGTGTGGCTACAGGACGTGACGAGAAGCAGGAGATTGCGACATCGTTGCGTGTAGAGTTAAAGCAGGACAAAGGCTATCTTGCGTTGGAAGAACAGAAAAAAGAGTTGGCAAGTCTGGAGAAAAGTAAAGAGAATAAAGAACTTGGAAAACAAGAACTATTGTTGAGTGTAAATAAAGCTTTGGAACAGACGAAGAAGTTATTGGAAGTAAGAGATGTAGACTCTTGCATTTCAGAGTATAGGAAGGCTCTTCAAGATGTAGACAAAGTGGAGGATGTTGCCTATCTGAAGCAGTTAACCAAGCAAGTGATAAGTTACAAAAATTCAATGTGTGAAAAAGCGCAGCGTAAGCAAGTCGAAATAAAGATTGCTATGGAACAGTTGCAAAAGGAAGCAGATGAGCTGGAAAGAAAAATACAACGTTTAAAGCAGAAGAAATTCTTATATCCTATTGAAGTGGACAGAGTACTGAATGGGATTAAGGAAGAATTTGCCCGGATAGGAAGAGAGCCGGAACCCAAAATCCTCTGCGAATTATTGGAGATAACGGATGAGCGGTGGCGCAACGCGGTGGAAGGCTATCTGAATACACAACGTTTTTATATTTTGGTGGAACCGGAAAATTTTGATATTGCATTGGGAACCTATAATCGTTTACGTAAGGAGCGAAAAGCATATGGAGTGGGGCTGATTAACGCGCAAAAATTGGATGCATACGATGAGGCTTTGGAAGGGACTCTTGCAACGGTAGTTACATCTAAGGATAAATATGCAAAAAGATTTTCTAATATGATATTGGGCAAGGTTCATATGTGTGAGAGATATGACCAATTAAAACAGTATCCAATATCTATTACCCGGGAATGTATGAAGTATCAAAACCATGTGGCAAATGCTATCAAACCGGAAGTTTTTGAGACGCCTTATGTTGGTTTGAACGCAATAAAAATGCAGTTAGAACAGAAAAAACAGGAGAAGGTAGAACTGGATAAGAAGATTGCGGGATATAAGGAAAGAATGACCAATCTTGAATATGTATTACCTGCTCTTAAGACGGAAGCGGATACGGATATTCTTTACAGGGTTGATGCGCTCTTAGACCTGCGCAATTTGCAGTACAGAATAGTAAAGACGAAAAGTAATATTGCTGCTTTAGAGAAGAATTCTAATATGATCCAGAAACAGATACAATTATCTGAGTTAGAAGAACTGATAAGGGAGGCTAATGGAAGCATCGCTCAGCTCAATCAGGAAATTGGCAGACTGGAAGAAAGAATCACAGCGCAAGAGGCAGAGAAGGGGCACCAACAGGTATTACAGATTGAACGGCAGGAAAAGGTGGCTGGATTAGGCAATATGGCAGGGGATTCTTTGATTTTGTGGAATTGTGATTATGAAAAGCAGACGGCCAATAAGAGCTATGAGCAATTTAGGGATAATTATGTGAGACGCAGAAAAGCAAATGAAACAACAACGAAAAATGCGGAGCGATCAATGGTTGATGCTATGTGTCAGTATAAGGCAGAACATGATTTTGGCGCGGCGCCCAGTATGGAGGGATATTCTGATTTTGCGGCGGTATATGAGCGGTTAAGAACCTCAGAATTGCTTGCTTATGAAGAAAAAGTACAGTCTGCAAGAAAATCAGCAGAAGATGAATTCAGAGAGCAATTTCTCGCAAAACTGCAGGAAAATATGAAACAGGCGCAAAATGAATTTAAGGAATTGAATAAAGCATTAAAAGATATTGTATTCAGTAATGAGAGATATGAATTTCTGTATCTGCCCAGTAAGAGATATCGTCAATATTATGAAATGATTATGGACGATTTTAACGCTTTGCAGGGAGAATCTATTTTTAGCGGAATCTTTCACCAGAATCATAAAGAGGTAATTGATGAGCTGTTTGAACGTCTGGCATTGGATAATGAAAATAATGCCAAAGCATTAGATGAATTTACTGATTACAGAACGTATATGGATTACGATATCCGCATCGTGCATAGTGATGACAGTTATTCTTTTTATTCTAAGGTATGCGAAGAAAAAAGTGGAGGAGAGACGCAAACTCCTTTTTATGTTACCGTTGCAGCCTCTTTTGTCCAATTATATGGAAATAATATAGGAGGCGAATCCATTGGACTCGTAATGTTTGACGAAGCATTTAACAATATGGATGACGAGCGGATTGGCGGCGTATTGGAGTTCCTGCGAAGACTGCCGCTTCAAATCGTTATTGCTGCCCCGCCGGATAAGATTCAATACATTAGTCCGGTAATGGAAGAGACTCTTTTAGTGATGACGGATGAGAAGGTCAGTTATGTAGAGAGGTACCATAATGGTGTACTATGACAAAAGTATTATAGATGCACTTCTGGATTCTTATGAAAGGAGCGTGCTATTTACAGGAGAAAATAAAAATGCTGTTAGGATTTCATTTTCTTTTGACAAGAAGAGTATCCCGGTCTATTTTGATGAAAGCTCTTTGGCATATGAGGAGATCCATAGCTATATGAAGAACCTGGAATATGAGGGATTGATCGAAATTCAATGGAAAAAGGGAAAGGAAAATCATATCATTTCAAAAGTGATTTTATGTCTTGATAAGCTGGAGGACGCTTATGCCTATGTGAATAGGCAGCCAAAGTCGTATATGCTGCGGGAAAACTTGCTTTTTTTACGCAAAAAATCAAGTGAAATAGAGGAGATAAAAGCACCTGTTTGTAAAGCATTTCTAATATACTTAACAAACAGATTGGAACAGGGGAAGACGGTAAAAGAATACATAACATTGGATGATATTAATAGGACCGAAAAAATTATTGAATGTTTGAAAGCAATTGAACAAAATAGCAATGTTTGTTATATCAGAGAGTTTTCTATCCGGCTCTTTCATGATTCTAAAGAATTTGAAAGTCTAAGTGGAATCATTACAAAGATTTTTCATGAGTTCAAAAATGATTGCAAAAGTAAAAACATAGTTGATATTTTGGCGGAATATGGAATCTATCACATGCCAAACTATGTATATTTTAAAGGGAAAATCACTTTAGAAATTGGCGGGGAGAAAATCGCAGTAGGTCCGTTAGAACAAGGAATTGGCATATCAGGTGAGGATATTGACAAACTATGTTTTGGTGATGTCAGCACAATCAAGAAAGTGATTACCATAGAAAATCTTACAACTTTTTTTCGATGGCAGGAAGAAGATTGCCTGATTCTGTATCTGGGAGGATATCATAATTTTGTTAGAAGAAAGTTATTAAAAAAATTATATCATGAAATACCAAATGTACCCTATCTGCATTTTGGAGATATTGATGCCGGAGGGTTTGGAATATATGAAGATTTGTGCAGAAAAACACAAATACCGTTTCAAACGTATCATATGGATATTGCCACTCTGAAACAGTATGAAAGTATGGGGAAGCACCTTACTGAAAATGATAAAAAGCGTATCAAAAGAATGATTGAAGATAGGCCAGGCGTATCGTATATGGAAGTCCTTTGGTATATGTTGGAAAAGAATATAAAAGTAGAACAGGAATGTATATTGTTTGACGCTAAATTTTTGGAATAGTAAGCGCTCCGCTTTAACTTATATAGCGTCTAACAAAGCGCTTATTATCAGGAGCCGCCAGAGGGAAAGAAACAGGACTATGCCAATAAAATGTAGTGATAGATGGCTGGAACCGCCCTTTGATTGTTGTTTCCAATTTTTATAACATCTGTTATACTTAAGCGGTAATAGAATCCATGGTTGTAGACAATATGAGAAATGCGGAGGCTGTATGGATAGCGAAATGAGGTTGGAAGCATTTGAAAAAATGCTGCAAAATGTAAATGACAGGTATATAGATACGGTTGGTAAAATGGAAAAGCTCAAAGCTGAAGGGAAAATAAAAAGCGTCACATATAATCAACTGATGGCAGACAAGCTTTCATTGCAGAAAATGCTGTCTATGTATGAGATATACGGACTTTTGTAGAAGTGGCTTTATATTTTGGAGATATATGCTATGACAGAAAATGAATGGATGTTTTTTGATAAGATGCCAGAAAGAGTATCTTCTGGTTTCCTTTGGATTGCTATACCAGAAAAAGTCACAGCGCATTGTACAGGCAGTGGAGGCATGCCCGAACCGTTGGACGCACCATGTGGCTGTGCAGGGGATGCAGGAAGTAGATGGCGAGCTGCTGGGATGGATTGATGAAGCGTACCGTTTTTCGGCGGTAAAATAAAGGAGGAGGAAGTATGTGGGTCTGTCCAGGCTGCGGGAGGGCGTTTAAAAGAAAAAATCAGGGACACTATTGTGGGGATGCGCCGAAAAGCGTTGATGAATATGTGGCCTCGCAACCGGAAGGGGCGCGGCTGCATATGATGAAAATCATCGGTATGATCAGGTCTGAGGTTCCGGAGGCGCGGGAGCAGATAAAATGGGGTATGCCGTCTTTTCATGCGGGGAAGTATTCGATGCAGTTTTCAGCCTGTAAAGACCGTCTGAGTTTGTATATTGGCGCGGATGCCATAGAGAATCTAAAAGGCAGGCTGGAGGGTTTTGCATATAAAAAGGATGCGCTTTATCTTCCGTATGACCGGCCGCTGCCTGTAGGACTGGTAAAAGAAATCATAAGGATTGCGCTGCCGGTGGCTGATGACGGGCCTAAAGTGTATGAGTATGATGGAATGATAGTATGCATGCCGGAGAACGGGGGAGCGTATGTGAGATTTCCTTGGGATGTAAGGGAAGAGTTTGGGAAAGGGCGCATAAAGATCCATGCACTGTTTGACGGTGAGCCGTATGATGGAAGCATCGTAAATATGGGAGTAAAAAATGAGGATGGATCGATCTGCTATATCATAGGAATTACGAAAGCAGTCCGTGCCAGGATTGGAAAAGGGGATGGGGATCCCGTGCATGTCGTTGTTGCGGAAAGGAAGGATCCTGATAGAGAGGGAAAATGAGAAAGCCTATCAAATGAAATTTTCAAAAGTATATGGGCTGTTGGTAAATAAAGCCGTAAAAAGGGGTAGGACAAAAAGCAGACACATCGTTGTAACTCCCACAAGCCCTACATCAATATCGTCCCCAAATGACATAATCTGCTTTATTTCCTCCAATGAGAAAATGTATGATTTCAAGCTTTTGAAAACTCACTAATAGACAACACGGATAAGCGCTGGCTTTCAGCGAACTCTTTTAAGGGAGTGGCAATAATTGGCAATGCCCTAAAATTACCTAAAAGAGCCTTTTGACGCCCGAATCCTTTCAAACAAAGCGGAAGCCCCTAAGACCGCGCCATCCGCAGTCCTAAAGGCTTCCTTAGGGGAGGATATATCCTCCGTGGGAGGATAAGTATTTTCTTATCTTTGGCGTAGAAAGAAAGCAACTCCTGCTTTCCCACACGGATCCTTTTTCATCCGTATTCATCAACGGAGGGGGTTCCATTGACTAATCTTATTATTGACATGTCCAAAAAGTTTATTCACAAAAGATAAAAAAAATTTACATTTTTAAAAAAGTGGTATATACTATCGTTAGTTTAAACGTTTTACGCCTGCTTTAGCCAGGAGGGAACGCAGGAAGACAGAGAAAAAGAAATTGAAACAGAAGGTGGTATTACAAATGGCATTATTGAAACAGTGGAAAGAGATAGCATATTCGGAAACGGCAAATAAGGGTGATTTGCAGAGGCTTTGGGCGGACTACTTCCAAAAGGAAAAAGATATTTACGTGGAATTGTTAAAGACTCCGGATGAGACGGCGGAAGGGACGGTAAAGGAGCTGGCGGAAAGATTCGGCGTGGATTTGATGACGATGACAGGCTTTTTAGATGGGATTAATGACAGCCTGAAAGAAGCAAACCCGATTGAAGAGATGGAAGAGGATACGAAGGTAAATCTTGGGTTTGATAAAGAGCTTCTTTATAAAAATATGGTAGCGGCCGGGGCGGACTGGCTGTATAATTTGGAAGAGTGGCATGATATTTTTGATGAGGATAAGCGAAAGGCTCTTTATAAGGAACAGAAATCCTCGACTACTATTGTAAAAGGTGCAAAAACCTACCCGAACGATCCTTGTCCTTGCGGAAGCGGCAAAAAATATAAAAAGTGCTGCGGTAGGAAAGCATAAGGGGCATGGTATGCAAAGCAGAGTTGATAAAGCGGTAGAGACTTTTGAGTCCGGCTTTGGCTGTGCGCAGTCCGTTTTTTCCACTTATGCGGATTTATTCGGCATGGACAGGGAAACCGCCCTGAAATTGGCAAGTCCAATGGGAGGCGGTATCGGGCGGATGCGGGAAGTATGTGGCGCAGTTTCCGCCATGGCTCTCTTAGCGGGATTAAAGGATGGGAATATTGATCCAAAGGATGAAGAGGGCAGGGAAAGGATATACCTTCTCGTCAGGAAAATGAGCGACAGGTTCCGGGAGGAAAATGGAACGATCATCTGCAGGGAGCTGTTGGGGATATTGGACAGGGAGCAGAGCGCTAAGCCGGATCAGCGGACGAAAGAATATTATGAGAGCCGGCCTTGCAGCAGACTGGTAGCCAGTGCGGCGAGAATCGTAGAAGAAATGCTGTGGAATGCTATGGAAGAAAATTAGGGCTTTACAGATATAAGAAAATGTCATAAAATAACGGCAGATAATAAAATAAAGAAAAAGCTGAGAAGAGACGAGTAAGATGCGGGAAGGCTTCAGAGAGAGATACCAGGGATGATAATTTTTATCCGGGCGCTGGAAGTATCTTAGCCGGAAGTATCCGAAGACCAGCTCCAAGCGGCCCCAATCCGGCCCGGCGGCCCCGTTAAAGGCTATAAGAGAGAGGTTTTGTGCAATATAGGTGGTTTCCGCTTCGGAAAGATGAAAGGCGGCAATACCGATAAGTACAAAGCAATAAGGGTGGAACCGCGTAATTTCAGTAAAAATACGTCCCTTACATTGTGTTGATGATTCACAATGTAAGGGTTTTTTTGTATAAAGGGTTTGTGTACGCAATTTAACAAGTTTTTTAATAATGAATCATTTTAGAGGAGGAAAACAAAATGCAGGAAAAATGGAAAGAATTAAAGGAGCTTTTAGAGGAAATGACGACGATGAAAAAAAGGGAGTACTTTCTTATCTTAACGGTATGCGTACTTTCCGGGCTGATAGCGGGAATGTTCCTTTCGCCAAAAAAGATGGTAATGATTGGAAGCAATAACGGCAACAACAATGTAAGCGGGAAAGGAAAGAAGGGAAACTGTAAAGGCGGCGGCGAAGAAGAAGGGTATGATTGGGAAGATTAGGAACGCGGAGACATCGCCGGAGGATTTTGGATAATACGGCGAGTGGAACGCAGGCATTTGTTTAAGGGATAGTCGAAAAAGAAAGGAGAGGAAGGAAAATGGTTGTTACATTAAAAGACGGAAGCAGTAAAGAATATGCAGGACCTATGAGTGTAATCGACATTGCGTCGGATATTAGCGAAGGGCTGGCAAGGATGGCCTGCGCCGGGGAAATTGACGGCAAGGAGGTTGATTTACGGACTGTGATAGAGAATGATTGCCGGTTGAATATCCTGACGGCGAATGATAAGGCAGGGCTTGGGGTGATGAGGCATACGGCTTCCCATGTACTTGCGGAGGCTGTAAAAAGGCTGTATCCCGATGCAAAACTGGCGATTGGCCCCAGCATTGATACGGGATTTTACTATGATTTTGAACATGCGCCCTTTTCCAGGGAGGATCTGGATAAGTTGGAAGCAGAAATGAAAAAAATTATTAAAGAAGGAAATAAGCTGGAAAAATTTACGATGCCCAGGGAGGACGCGATCCGCTTTATGGAAGAAAAAGGGGAGCCTTATAAAGTGGAACTGATCCGGGATCTTCCGGAGGATGCAGTAATTTCTTTCTATAGACAGGGCGATTTCACCGATTTATGCGCCGGCCCTCATCTGATGAGTACAAAAGGCGTTAAGGCTTTTAAACTGATTTCTTCTTCAGGCGCCTATTGGAGGGGCAATTCGGATAATGCTATGCTCCAGAGGATCTATGGAACGGCGTTTCAGAAAAAAGAGGAGTTGGCGGATTATCTGGAATACTTAGAGAACATTAAGTTGCGCGACCACAATAAGCTGGGGCGTGAAATGGAGCTTTTTACCACGGTTGATGTAATCGGGCAGGGGCTTCCGCTGTTGATGCCGAAAGGGGCTAAGATGGTGCAGACGCTGCAGCGTTGGATTGAGGATTTGGAAGACAATGAATGGGGTTATATCAGGACGAAGACGCCTTTGATGGCAAAAAGCGATCTGTATAAGATTTCCGGCCACTGGGATCATTATACGGACGGCATGTTTGTGCTGGGCGATGAACAAGTGGATAAGGAAGTGTTTGCCCTGCGTCCTATGACTTGCCCGTTCCAGTACTATGTCTATAAGGCAACGCAGCATTCTTACAGGGATTTGCCGCTGCGTTATGGGGAGACTTCCACTTTGTTCCGAAATGAAGATTCCGGTGAGATGCACGGACTGACGAGAGTGCGCCAGTTCACGATTTCGGAAGGGCATTTGATCGTGAGGCCGGATCAGATGGTGGATGAATTCAAAGGATGTATTGCGCTGGCAAAATATTGCCTGTCTACTTTGGGGCTGGAAGAAGAAGTGACTTACCATTTATCCAAATGGGATCCGGAGAACCGGGATAAATACATCGGAGAACCGGAAGTGTGGGAAGAAACGGAAGGACATATCCGGGATATTCTGATGGAATTGCAGATCCCGTTTACGGAAGATGTGGGCGAGGCGGCTTTTTACGGACCTAAAGTGGATATTAATGCAAAGAATGTATATGGTAAAGAGGATACGATGATTACTATTCAGTGGGATGCCTTGCTGGCTGCTCAGTTTGATATGTATTATATCGACCAGAACGGTGATAAGGTGCGTCCTTATATTATCCACAGGACTTCCATGGGGTGTTATGAAAGGACATTGGCATGGCTGATTGAAAAATACGCAGGCAAATTCCCGACATGGCTATGCCCGGAGCAGGTACGCGTACTTCCGATTTCGGAAAAATATGAGGGTTATGCGAAGGAAGTAGAACAGGAATTAAAGAAAAACGCAATATTGGCAACCGTGGATAACCGTTCCGAGAAAATAGGTTTTAAAATCCGGGAAGCAAGGCTGGCCAAGCTGCCCTATATGCTGATAGTAGGGCAGAAAGAAGAGGAAGAAAAAAATGTTTCTGTCAGAAGCCGTTTTGCAGGGGATGAAGGAAGCAAACCTTTGGGAGAATTCATAGACCAGATTTGTAAAGAAATCAGGACGAAAGAAATCCGTAAAGAGGAAATAAAAGAAGAGAACGCATAGTCAAAAATACAAAGAGGAAACGGGATCATGAAGAAATGGAAGATTGAAGATTGGTCGGGAATGTTTTTTTTGACGGCGGCTTTTGGTATGCTCATCTTGTCGGCAAGGCTTTGCTTTGCCGATGGGATATGGTATGACGAACTGTTTACGATGGGGCTGACGGGAAGCAGTTTTCAGGAACTGACAACTTATACGGCTAAAGATGTGCATCCTCCCTTTTACTATTATTATGTAAAGACAGTCAGAGACTTATGTCAGGCGGTGGCGCCGGGAATAAATGGTATAGTGGTTGGAAAGATATGCTCTGTTTTGCCTTTGGCAGGGCTGTTTGTTTATGGCATGACAAAGGTGAGGAAGCATTTTGGCCTGTTATGTGCCGGGATATTTCTTTTTTGCACGGCGTCGATGCCTAATCTGCCCCAATATTCGGTGGAAATGAGGATGTACGCCGTAGCAATGTTTTTTGTGACGGCTGCATTTCTCCATGCTTATGAACTCGTTTGCGGCATGGCGGGGGAAGAGGGGAAGGGAAGAAAGCGGGACTGGGCGTTTCTTGCTTTGTATGGGATCCTGGCAGCTTATACCCATTATTTTGCCGCTGTTGCGGCAGCGGCGATCTACGTTTTTCTTTTTATTTATATGATTTTGTCAAAAAAAGAGAAGAAGGAAAAGACGGCATGGTTTTGTTGCGTCCTTTCTTCTGTTGTATTGTATTTGCCATGGATGTTTGCCGTAGTCCGGCAGATGGCGCAGGTAAAAGAGAGCTATTGGATTCTTCCTTTGACTTGGAGGACGTTTGGATCTTGTGTAAAATTCCTGATGAAACCGCCCTTTGGCAGCGGAGGTTTCCAGGTGACGGCAGCCGTGGCCTTATTTGCCGTTTATGTCGGGCTGATGTTCTATGTCTTATGGAAAAACAGGAAAAATCCGGAGGAAAGTTTTTTTGCGGCGGCAGGGACCGGGACGCTGGCGGGAGTAGTGTTGTTTGGATTTGCAGCGTCCTTTCTTCTGCGGCCTGTATTTATCGTCCGGTATATGGTTCCGGCGGCGGGGTGTTTTTGGCTTTCTTTCGCTTTTTTTGTCAGCAAACTAATCCATTGGAAAAAAGCCTGCCTGCCTGCCCTTATATTCCTGCTGGTCATTGGCGTTGGCGATTTCCGTTGGTTTTATAATGATGAAACATGGCGGCGGGTCAGGATGGAAGAGGTAAAGGATGCGTTTGCCCAAATAGGGCCGGAAGATGTGGTCATCGCCCAGTTTGACCATGTGCAGGGCGTGACGGGCTATTATTTGGACAATGATATGTACCTTTGGGGTACGGAACCTGAAGAATTGATTTGTGATATTTTTAAAAATAAATATTTTTCCCTGTCTTCAGTGGAGGAAATCAAGGATTGGATGGATATGGGGAAAAATGTCTGGTTTATTGGCAATAAAGGGGCGGAATTGTTGACGGAATGGGAAAAGGAAGGGATTGCGTCAGAAGAAAAACAGGAATTCATGTTGGAAATTTACTGGGCGGCTTTATATAAGTTAGAAGAAAAAGGGACGGGATAAATGTATATAGGCCATGATTTTTAGCCATACTAAGAAAGTAACATAGAGTGGAACAAGGCTGGATGGATTAGGAGGTTAGATTATGGCTCAGTTAGACTGTTCGGTAGACAACTGTATTTACAACAAAAGTGAGTGCTGCTGTAAGGGCGATATTATGGTAGGCGGAAAACATGCAAAAGGGACGGATGATACATGTTGTGAAAGTTTTTCCGAAAAAAGAGGGGATTCTTACACAAGTGCGCTGGAACATCCATGCAGGACAATAAGCATTGACTGTGAAGCTGTAAAATGTATGTATAACAGCAATTATAAATGCCACGCAGAACATGTGGATATCAAAGGCTGCGGGGCCTGCGATTGCCGGGAAACATCTTGCGCTACTTTTAAAGAAAAATAAGAAAGAAAAGGGAATCCTGCATGCCGGGATTCCTTTTTCTTGCATCATAGGATTCGGGTGTCAAAAGGCCCATCCGGCGGCCCCGTCTGGCAGATTGCACAAAAGATTTGTGCGCACTCTGTTGCACGGGACATTCCGATGAGCCTCGGAAAGCAAAAATCGTGTTCAGCAGAGGCTTCCACGATTTTAGAGTCTCCTCTCCATCGTGCAAAAACCCTCCGGGAGGATGCGCACTTTTTTATTTCATAGGAAAGACTTTGCTGTAGTAAAGTATTAAAGCCCCTTTATTTTTCTGCTTGCATCTTCGTTGTTTTTTTTCTATAATGAATAACGGAAGAATGACTGATTGGGCGTCAAAAGGCCCATCCGCCTTGGCCGCAGTGTTTCATGGCAGTAAGCGGCTACGAAAGGAAGGGATTAATCGCGGATTTGGCATCAGGATGCTGCGGGCAATGGTTCAAAGGCCGCAGGTTGTGGGAAGGTTATAGGAGTTGCTATGAAAAAAAATAGGATTTTAATGTTAGCGGCGGCTGGGGCGGCTGCAGTGCTTTTTGTTGGAGCCATGTTTGCAGAACATACTGTTGTTGCAGCAGAGGAACGGACGGCGATCAATAACGAGATTTCCGGGAGCCGGATTCATGCTTTTGCGGATGCGGAGGCGAGAAAGACATATAAAAAGGACATGTACGGGGATGTGGGCTGCAGGGTTGTCCTTCCCGATGGTTATGTCCGCAGCGGGACGGTCAAGGGAATGTATTTGTCGGAGCGCAATCCTCTGGATTCCTCCAATATTTATTATGCTGCATCAGAGAATGCGGATGCGGAAGAGATAAAACGACTGCTGGATTCTGAAGACTATAAGAAGAGAATGGAAGAAAAGTTAAAAGAATCTTATGGATCCCAGGCATCGCTGATTTCTTTTCGCGATACGGAATTGGAGATAAGCGGATGCCCTGCTTATCAAGTGGAAGCATCCTGCCAGGTGGAGGATGCTTTGGTGGAACAGTTGATATATATTATCATGGCGGATAAAACGTATACGATCACCTATTCCCAGTCGGCGGATGATGAAAGAATGGAAGAATTCCGAAAAAGCGGGGAAACGATAGAAGTAGTATTTGCGGAAGGATAAGCCGGGGCCGGCCGGTTTGAAAAAAAGTAGAAAAATAAGATTGACAAATGGCAAATGCAGTAATATAATTATCAGTAGTTTGGCGGTAGCCAGACAACAAACAAGCAGAGTTTCCACTCTCACCCTACAGCGGAGGCTAGTAGGCGTTCATAAACCAGTGTTTTTCCGTTTTGCGGAGGCCGTGGAAGTGATGATAAGTGGATAGCTATGCTGTCCATTTTTTGTCATATAGGAAATTCTTACGGATTTCCTATATGACAAAAGCCCTCCGGGCAGGATGCGCACTGCGAGCAAGAGGGAAATGGCTGCCGTTGCAGCCGCGCTTTGGCGCGAGTGTGCGTAGGACGCATACTTTTTATAGCATATTGGTATTATGAGGAGGACAAAGCCATTAGCGATTTATTTATTAACGAGCAGATTAGAGACAAAGAGGTACGTGTTATTGGTGAAAATGGGGAACAGTTAGGCATTATGCCTTCCAGGGAAGCGTTGCGTCTGGCGGAAGAAGCCGGGCTGGACCTGGTGAAAATTGCCCCTACTGCGAAGCCGCCTGTCTGCAAGATTGTTGATTACGGGAAGTTCCGGTATGAACAGGCAAGGAAAGAAAAAGAAGCGAGAAAAAAACAGAAGATAATTGAAATTAAGGAAATCCGCTTATCCCCGAATATTGATACGAATGATTTGAATACGAAGATGAATGCGGCAAGGAAATTCATCTCGAAGGGGGATAAAGTAAAGATTACCTTACGTTTTCGCGGGCGCGAGATGGCGCATATGGCAAACAGTAAACACATTCTGGATGATTTTGCTGAGGCTCTTTCTGATATTGCGTCCATTGAAAAGGCACCGAAGGTAGAAGGAAGAAGCATGACAATGTTTTTAACTGAAAAGCGTTAGTCCGTACAGTTAAAATAGATAAAAATTAAGAAGTATAGGAGGAATCAGATATGCCCAAGATGAAGACAAAAAGAGCTGCTGCTAAGCGTTTTAAAGCAACAGGAACAGGTAAATTAAAAAGAAGCAAAGCTTATAAAAGCCATATCTTAACAAAGAAATCCCCTAAGAGGAAAAGGAATCTTAGAAAGCCGACGATTACAGATGCAACGAACGTTAAGAATATGAAGAGGATTTTACCGTATCTGTAATGCTAACATTTTTATAAGTCGTAAGGAGGAAACAGGACATGGCAAGAATTAAGGGCGGAATGAACGCCAGAAGAAAACATAACAGAGTATTGAAGCTTGCAAAAGGATATAGGGGTGCAAGATCGAAACAGTATAGAATAGCAAAACAGGCAGTCATGAGAGCATTAACATCTTCTTATGCGGGAAGGAAGCAGCGGAAGCGTGATTTCAGAAAGTTATGGATTACGCGTATTAATGCGGCGGCAAGGCTGAACGGGCTTTCTTACAGCAGGTTTATGCATGGCTTAAAGCTGGCGGAAGTGGATATAAACAGGAAGATGCTTGCAGAAATGGCAGTGAATGACGCCGAAGGGTTTAAGGAATTGGCTGAACTGGCAAAGAGCAAAATTGCATAATGATTTTACAGCCCTGCGGGATTGTTCCCTGCAGGGTTTTTTATTAAAATTTAATTATCATTCCTTGCGGTTCGGTGTATACTATATATATTATACAGTTTATGGAAAAAGTGCGGCAGGGTTTTAAGGCTGTAGTTTGGGAAGAGAGGATAGAAAAGATGTCGGTAACAGAAAACTTGCGTCCGGAAAAAGTATTTCATTATTTTGAGGAGATATGCAAGATCCCTCACGGGTCGGGAAATGTAGATCAATTAAGCGATTATCTGGTGGATTTTGCAAAAAAAAGAGGGTTGGCGTGCATACAGGATGCATGGAAGAACGTAATTATGATTAAGGAGGCGGCTCCCGGGTATGAAGAGGAGGAGCCGATGATCCTGCAAGGGCATATGGATATGGTGGCGGTAAAAAAACCGGAAGCGGCGATAGATATGGCAAAGGAAGGACTGCGTCTGCTGGTGGAGGGCGATGAATTATATGCGGAAGATACCAGCCTTGGCGGGGATGACGGGATTGCAGTGGCTTATGCTTTGGCAATCCTGGATTCGGATGATATCGCTCATCCGCGGCTGGAAGTCATTATCACAGTGGACGAAGAAGTGGGGATGGACGGGGCAAGACAGTTGGATGTTTCTATGCTCAAAGGCAGACGGATGGTGAATCTGGATTCCGAGGAGGAGGGGATCATCCTTGCAGGATGCGCAGGAGGAGCCAGGGTGGACTGGTCTTTGCCCGTTGCCAGGACGGAAAAAGAAGGAAAAAGATATGATTTGAAGATAAAGGGATTATTGGGAGGGCATTCCGGAGCGGAGATAGATAAGGAAAGAGGAAATGCCAATATCCTGATGGGAAGGCTTTTGTATAGGCTCGGAAAAGAAATGGGCTTTTATTTGGAGGGATTAGAAGGAGGGTTGGCGGATAATGCGATACCCAGGGAAGCTCATGCGGTTGTTTTGGTGCAGGAAGAGGATGGGAACCTTCTGGAAAAAACAGTTACGAAGCTGGAAGAAGAGCTTAAGGGGGAGCTGCAGACCAAAGACCCAGGCATCGCGGTAGAAGCGATGGGGATGGAAGGGAAAAGGTCGGCATGTTTGTCCGGAGAGGATACCGACCGTCTGGTGAGACTCCTTTTGGCGGCGCCGGATGGGGTGCAGGCAATGAGCGCCGATATCAAAGGGCTGGTGGAGACATCGTTGAATATGGGGATTGTGGAGTTAAAAGAAGAAAAAGCAATGATTCAATTTTCTGTCAGGAGTTCATTGGAAAGTGCGAAAAAAGCTTTGATAGAAAAACTGGAAAGCATCGCCTCTATGGCGGGTGCATCTCAGGAAATAAGAGGGGATTATCCTGGCTGGGCCTACAGGAAAGATTCCCCGTTCCGTGATATGGCGGTTAAGGTATTTTGCAGGATGTATGGAAGTGAACCTCAGATACAGGCAATCCATGCGGGCTTGGAATGCGGGCTGTTGTCGGCAAAGATACCGGGCCTGGAATGCATTTCTATTGGGCCGGATATGAAGGATATTCATACGACGGAAGAACGGCTTAGCATTTCTTCTACGGAACGGGTATGGAATTATGTGCTGGAACTATTAAAACATAAAAAATAAAAAATCCGGATAAGCCCTGGAACGGAAAAGGGATGGGGAGAGAAAAGAAAACAGGGTTTTGCCCTAAGATGCGGCAAGATAAACGGTTCGGAAGCAGAACGGAGGAATGGGATTAAATGGATTTGAACAGGAATAATATGAAAAAAATAAGAGGGTTGATTATTTTTACGGCTGTAGTCTGCCTTGCCGTTATAAAGATGGATATTGTGCTGGAGGGGATATTTTTTGGGCTGGGAATCCTGAAGCCCTTTATTTATGGCGCGGTGGCGGCCTTTGTATTGAATATTCCGATGAACGCAATGGAAAATAGGTTGTTCGGGAATGCGAAAAATCCAAAAATGCAGAAAGCCAAACGTCCGGTAAGCATATTCCTTTCTTTCTCTGTTGTCATCCTGGCAATGACCGTAGTGGCTGTTACGGTAGTCCCCCAACTGGCTAAGACGATGATAGAGCTTGGCAATAAGATTCCTGTTTTCCTTGGGAGCTTACAGTCGTCTTTGGAGCAGCTTTTTTCCTCCAGACCGGAGCTGGCGGCCATGTTGGATGAACTTGATATGGACAGCGTTAATTGGGAATCCGTACTAAATGGTATTATGGATTTTATGAAAAACGGATTGGGAAGCGTAGTGACTTCAACGGTGATCATGGCCTCCACGATTATCGGCGGCATAGTGAACCTCTTTGTAGCCCTTGTTTTTTCCTTTTATGTGTTGGCGCAAAAAGAGAAGCTTGGGAATCAGGTAAAACGGATCATACATGCATACTTTTCTAAAAGCGTTTATGACAGGACGCTGGAAATTGCTTCCCTTGCCAATAAAAATTTTACTAATTTTATCACAGGGCAATGTATGGAAGCCGTTATTTTAGGGAGTATGTTTGTGGTAGCGATGGCCGTCTTCCGTTTTCCTTATGCCCTGTTAGTTGGCGTATTGATCGCATTTACGGCGTTGATACCGATTGTAGGAGCGTTTATCGGTTGTTTTGTCGGGACATTTCTGATTATGGTGGACGATCCTGTGAAGGCGGTCTGGTTTCTGGTTCTTTTCATTGTACTGCAGCAGATAGAAGGGAATCTGATTTATCCTCATGTAGTGGGAAATTCGGTGGGGCTTCCGTCCATATGGGTTTTAGCGGCGGTGACGGTGGGAGGCAGTCTGATGGGAGTTGCGGGGATGCTTATCTTTATCCCGATTGTATCTACGGTTTATGCGCTGCTGCGTGAGGATGTCAATAAGAAAAATAATGGAAGGTTAAAAGTCTAAAGGAGATTTTAGGAGAGGGGGATAAAAATATAAAAAAATCAGAAATAATAGTTGATTTTTTATTACATAAAGTATATAATAATTATTGCGTTTCGGGGTGTGGCTCAGGTGGTAGAGCGCTACTTTAGGGAAGTAGAGGCCGCAAGTTCAAGTCTTGTCACTCCGATAGGGAAAAACCTCGAAAGTATGAGCTTTCGAGGTTTTTTATTTTTTTCTACTATTCAGTTTTTATTAGAACTTGCTGCCACACACATCACACTTATAGGTTTTTGATACGTGTCCTGTCGCCAATATGCCAAAGGTTACTATTGATGCGGCCTTATTGGATTTCCAATAGCTGTTATTTGCGATATTTCGTTTGTTTTTAAAGTTCCTTTGCCTCAATAAACGGGAGGGCGGAAACCTCCTGCAGGATTATTTTTCGATCAGAATAAGGTCGAGCATTTGTCGTCCTGATCCGCCATCAAAGCGCACGTAATGGTTATGCTGCCGGGATCAGCGCTGTTGGAAAAGCGCAGCGACATGTTGTCTTGAGGCGCGACTTGGTAGGCGGCCGGATGATAGGGGAGTGTCCCCCCGTTTGAAGAAAACACTCCAATGATTTGATATATACGAAGCCGAAACCGCCAAGAAACATTGATTTTTGCGGCATGATTCAAGTTTTTTATTTCGCTATCCTGTATTTATGCGCAATTTTCCGTTTCCTGGTGCGTTCTTTTTCCTTTCCGCAATGGGTGCAGTACAGCCGTTTGTTTCCGGTTTTTTCTATGATCGAACCGCACTGCCTGCACCGGGTGTATTTTTTATGATCTCTTATCCCATAATATTGTTTTTGCCATTTTAAAATTTCACCTTCTAATGATCTGCATATATATCCAACATAAAAATGATCTTCCGTTAGGAAGTCCAGTCTGGATATGATCTTTGACTGATCTTCATATTCGCCAATCAATTTGCAGTTGTCAAATGCTCTTCTTAAGAATTTTTCAACAATTTTTTTGTATTCATTCCAGGATAAATCCATTTTTTCCATTTGGAGCCGCGATTTCACTTCGATGGATTTAGCAATGCTTTCGTCAATGAGTTTTGTAACGGCGGCAACGTCCATATCGGCTCCGGAAATCCATTCATGATAGAAGCGTTTTGGTGTCTTTAATAAATCCAGATATTCTTTTTGGAGAATAACTTCTTTATCAAAATATATGGTATATATATTGTTTATTTTTTGCCTGACAATAGAACTCCAGCTTTCATCTTTCGTCTTTGATTTATAATACCTATACTCTATGTTCGTCCTCGTATGAAACATTTGTCCTAAATTGGTATTTAGTAAATCTTTTCTGACATGGAAGCCTATAGATTTTGTATATGTTTTACGCTTATTGTCTGAGGACCAGATAGAAGAGCAGAAGAAGTTAAAAATCTTGTCTTTTTCTTCCTGCGTTTTGGAATCTTTATAATCCTCGATAATTTCATATAGAAAAGATCCATCATAATCGTATATTTGTATCACCTACTTCAAATTCATAATATTTCCCGAGATACTCATAAGAATTTTTGCCCTTATATGGTGTTTCCTTTATTGATATATTCTTTTTTGCATTTGTGTTTTTTCTTAAATTGCCGATAATATAATCCCCATATGCAGACCAGGCGAACGATTTACTGATAGAAATGGAAGCATATGAAACCTTAATGACATAATTTGCTATGATCGCTTCGTCAAGTTTAAGTTCATCAGATATCCTGTCCCGATAATCCTCTACAACAATATCCATATTAAATTTTTGATTCTCATCACCGGACTTTTCCCTATGAAGATCGATATGGCATTTAATTTCGGCGGCGTATTGATTGACATACTTTCTACAAATCCTCATAATTTTTTTATCCGATAAGTCTAAATTATTATCAATAATTAAGGATCTGGTATTTGCTAAATGATTTACATCATTGTCCCATAGGATATTTTTCTTTTCCCAAGCACAAATATAATTGCATAATTCATTCATAGGAGATGGGGAGTGATAAGCATTCGGTTTTTCCCTGTCTTCTTTATTTTCAATATCCTTATTTTTTGCGGATATGGCTTGATATGTTTTCAGCTTTGAAGGATAATTGTAAAGTAAAAAATAGGGGAGTTGTTTTAAATGTTTTCTCAATCCGGAACTCATATGCCAACGGAAACCGGTTTTTAAAAAGTCAATCTCTTTTCCCTGAAAAATCCGCAAAAGAGAAGAGTAGTCGGAGTATAGCCTCTTAATATCTTCATTGGTGGTATATCTGTTTTCTATACTTGTCGCTACGTTGGTTATTTCGCCGATCCGATTATCCCGGGTCATGATTTCATATTCAATAATATTTTCTTTTGTATAGGGCTTTGACTGCGCGGTTGCTTTGTCTTCAATGTCAAGAATAATATTTTTATCAATTTTTGATTCAATAATGATAGGATCATCACTGAGCAAGAAAATGTCTCCATCGCAATCGGCCCCTCCCTGTTGTGGCAAAGATATGTCATACATGTTAAACATTACAATATCTTGATCTTTGAAATATCCAAACCATCGGTTGATCATATCATTTCTTGCAATCTTTGCTTTATTAACCTCTGATGGGTCTACCAGAGGGGAACGAAATGAGATGATATCTCCACAGTCAAAATTTCCGGAATACAATTCCCTTTCCTTTAAGCAGCCGACGGGTTCCTCGCCGGCTGCATATTGTAAATATCCAATCATATCGCCAACGCCGGTATGATAGAATCCGGAACAATAAATTTTTCCCACTTTTGCTTCATCAATGGATTTTTTTAATTTCCTATATATGAATTGCTTTACGGCGGGGTCTTTCAGCATTGCATCGTTGATTAGCGCCGCTTCAAGATATTTGCTTTCAGGCTCATAATCGTCAGTATCCGTAATTCCCAGGAATTTATATGTATAAAACTTATCTCCTTTAATTATTTTTTCAAAGAGGGAAGAGGTGTACTTGGCTAATTGGATAATTTTTCCATCATTATTGCCGTCAAGAATATTGTATGTACCAACTTCCTTTTTTTCGTAGCAATCGATGTATTTTGGATTCCACAAATCCAGACATTGCAAATACTGGAAATTCATTCGTGTGTATTTGTTCAGATGCTTTATATGGTGGCTGTATTTACTGATGCCTAACTTGAATTTGTATTTTTTTAGCGTATTCAAATATTCATGCCAGGCATGATTGCCATATTTTTCTTGAAATATCTTGTGGCCTTTAAACATAGAGATATTCCAAATACAATCAATATCATTAATATGATGCCGGTTTCCGTATATATCCGTAATGTAGTTGTATCCCCATTCTTTTAATATTTGCCTGAATGGGACATAAACAGAATAACCTTTTATAAAAGGAAGCCGTACTTGTGTGCCGATTACATTGTAGTCAAGCCCTAATTGTACGCTCACATTCTCCATAAATTCATGTTCATGACAGCCACAGCCATCGAATGGCGACAACTTTAAATCTTTATATCCTTCTTCAATTTCCCGCGATTTATATTTCTTCTTTTTACCGGTTTCTTTGTCTGTAAATGCTTTTTCTTTTTCAACGACATATTTTATTAGTTGGTTTTGCAATGTTTTTTCATATTCGCCAATAATCACTATATTGGGCATATAACCATGAATGAGGGTGCAAGAACTAAAAGGCAGGCATCTCTGCGCTTCGTATTTTGAAATCACGCATTCTTGTATTTCGATATCCATTTGAGTAGCCATATATAGTTCGTCAAATATACTGTCGCATACAAAAGCGGTGATTCCATCTTTTCCTTGCGAGGCCGATTTACCAAAACGGGAATAATGGATGTTGTTATATGTAAAACCAAAATCAAGTATATATCGTAACGCTTCTTCCTGTTTTGGATTCTTTCTCGCAACTACTAAAACAATTTCTTTAATGTGCGATGAAAACTTGCGTCTGATTCGTTCGATTTGATCGAATAACAGTGAATCCCCCTGGGCAATTAAATATTCTTTGGCAATTTCCGTTGCCCTGTCCATTTTTACTTCATAGTTTTGTTTTATGATTTCCTTAATTGGAATTTTAACAAGTGTATACTGTGCCGTTTTTATTTCGACCCGCCTCCTTCATCAATCTGCTATTCTGTTTATTGCTTCCTTTTGAACTTAGTTTTTTTTCTCCAACCAAACTTCCCAATATCCGTCTCTATATTTGGTTTTCAAGGAATTGGGATGGAATCTTGCCAGTTCCATAATTTGGTAAATGTAATAGCAATAATCAATTTGGCCGCTTCGGATATTTCGCAGTACATCGTTTATATAAGTACAATATTCCTGCCAATTGGTCTGTCCATGATATGCGCCTTGTGTTTCTTCGTTCCACTTTCCGGATTCCCGTGAATTTTGTCCTTTCAGATAGGTTGTTTTTTTGTTGTGTGGAGTGATAAACAACTTTCTTATATTAAATTCCTTTTGCCATTTTTCATCGGTGAGAGCGGAAGAAGGTCTGCCGTTTGTATTTGAAATTATTTTCATTTCCCTAAGATCTTCCAGCGTCATATGTTTATATTCCTCTTCTGTCTTTCTTTTGTCCGATTGATTGATTTCATCTATTTGATTGCTGATTCTTTTTTTGTTTGGAAAGTAAGTATTAAAATCTTCCGGTTCAATAATCCCTCCTGATTGTGTATGATCCGCTTTATAATTCATTGTTTATTCCTCCTTTTTTGGCGATAGAATAGTAGTTGGCAGTGACGGTGTAATGAGTATGTAGTGGTTATAATATGTATTTCTGCATTTGCTTGTTGTTTGCTTTTAAAATATTTGCCTGCTTTTGGATTTCATATTGAAAATCATAATCAGTGTGTCTTTCCTGATTGCCTTTCGCCTCTTTTTCATAATGTTTATAGCTATTAAATCACGGTGTTCTTTTTAGGGCTTTTACTAAACAGAAATGAAATAAATAGAATAGATAAAGCAGATATTGTTATCTAAATATTTTGAAAAATAAAATAGCGAACATTTGTTCATAATCCATATTGACAATTGCGAACGTATGTTCTATACTTGATATTGTCAAATCAATATAAGAAGGCCCATCCAATCATACAAACGGTGTGTCGACACCTCTGATCAGGACAGGCCCTTTCATACATACACACAAATTCAATGTCTGAAAAGGCTAAGAATTTGAATGAGCAGAAACGATCGCTTGCATTATTGCATATTTAATCCTTTAAATTCAAGTGATTTCAAGTGATCCTGCGCAGGCTCAAAGTAGAATAACTATATATAGGAATAAGTGGATTATCAATAAATGGGAAGGAATTAGATAAAATTATCAGGGAGGGGTATCGATGTGGAACGGATAATAATACCTGAGTATTTGAAGGGGACTGTGGATTTTTATTATGAAAATAATGCAAAACGATTATATGACATGGTAGATAAAATCCTTTTTAAGCTGCATTTTGCTGAAGCAGACAAATATGATTTTTATTCATTGGCAAATGAAGTGTTTATGTAT
Source organism: uncultured Lachnospiraceae bacterium (assembly GCA_948470755.1). Classification (GTDB taxonomy): domain Bacteria; phylum Bacillota; class Clostridia; order Lachnospirales; family Lachnospiraceae; genus Kineothrix. The sequence continues at coordinate 27,041 of CAOKPU010000033.1, forward strand.
GTAATAAGAGATTATGATCCTTCTAAGCCTTTTGATGTTTTTTTGCATTCATGCCTATATAAAAAATTTTGTACGGAAATGAAAAGCAGGACGAGGGATAAAAGGTGTGTAAAAATTAAAGTAAAAGAAACGGATGAGAATGGGAATGTCATAGAAACAACTGTCATTGTTCCGGATGAACGATTAGATGCGCCGGCCAAAGACGATGAAAACTCCACTATGGGAGATATGATCGCAAGTAAGTCATCAGTGGAGAAAGAAATCTTTGAAGAAAGGGAAGAAGGGTATAGCAGAAGAATGTTGGCTTATTTAAATAGGCTCTCAAACCGGCAGAAGGAAGTTTTGAGGCTGAATATAGCTGGTTATCTCCCTGGGGAGATCAGGGAAGAGCTGCATATAAGCGAGAAACAATATGCTGATTGCTATGCCGCTATCCATTCATACAGGAATGTTTCCGTTTTGTTTTAACAATGCGCAATCAAAAGTAATTGGAGGAATGAGGAAATGGCAAGACCAAGAAGACAAACATATCCTATGGAAACTTATTTAAATGATAATAGGGAAGGGGATATTTCCAATGATGCCGATACACAAAGAAATCCGGCATGGAAACCGATAATCAATGGGCTTATTGTGACAATTTTAACAGATGACTATATTCCTCCAATTATTCTTGGAGAAGATAAAGATACAAAATTACATATACTTGATGGCGGCAGCAGGACTGCAGCTTTCATGATGTTTAAGTATGGAAATTATAAGATTACATCTTCTGTTGAAAATTCTATGATCCCATATAAGAAAAAAAGCAAGGATAAAGAGGGGACTGTTATTTTGGAAGACGCCGCTTTTGATATCAAAGGTAAAATTTATGATCAGCTTCCTGATGAGCTAAAGAAAAAGTTTAATGCATACCAGCTTGAAACGGTTATTCATGAGAAATGTGACAAAAATGCAATGACGAAATATATTAAGCGCTATAATGAACATTCGGCAATGAGTACAAACCAGAAGGCATTTACTTATATTGATAAATATGCAAATAAAATCCGTAAAATAATTGATAGCAAATTTTTTTTAAATTGTAATGTTTACACCGACAATGATAAAGAAAAAGGAGTAGTGGAGAGAGTTGTTGTGGAAACATTGATGTGCATGAATCATTTTGATAATTGGAAGACTCAGGCGAAACCGGCTTTTAAGTATCTTAATGAAAACGCGGATGAAGAAGAGTTTCATATCTTTGAGGATAACCTACATAGATTAGAAAATGTTATGACGGATGATATTAAAAATATCTTTAATAAGAAAGATTCTTTTATATTTCTTACATTATTTGACAGGTTTACCAAACTTGGAATTGACGATGGGAAGTTTGCGGAATTCCTTCGGGAATTTAAAAATAATTTAAGGGATAACAAGAGAAATGAGAAGGGGTTGGTATTCGATGAAATTGATAAAGAGTTAAGTACTAAGGACAAGCAGGTTATTACAGATAAGTTGGATTTGCTTGAAAAGTTAATGAGGGACTTTCTGCATATGGAAGCAAATGAAAATATTCAAAATTCGGATGAGTTATTTATTGCCAGGACCCTGCAAATGGACTTGGAAGAAGTAAAAAGAAATATGGATTTTTATAGGGACTCATTGGATGATCTGACAAGTAAAACGATTAAGGATGGTTCCAAACTTTTACATGAAGAGAACCGTAGATCCTTATTAACAATGATGGCTTATTCGTATAAAGAGTATGTCGATTTGGACGATTGGCTGGTTGGATATGCAAAACATAATAATACCTATTTCGTGGATCAGAAAAAAAATTTTGTACATATGAAAAAGGATTTTGAGAAATGGCAAAAAAAAAGAAAGAGCGCGTAAGGCAAAGGCCATATGCTGTATCGTTTTATAAGATCCCGCCATATGTTCAATATTTGTAAATAAAATTGCTCTTCCGTTGCCGGGAAATTGGAGGTTGATACAAACTTTGGGATGGTTTTAAGGAACTAATTGCTGAATTATGTTATCATACATTTTAAATGAATCATCTAAAATATTAACAACCTTTGTAACTTCAATAGTTATAAAATCTTCTGGTTTATGAGCTTCGTATATGCCGGCATCATTTTCAATTGAAGCGTAAATAGTCCATATTCCACATTCATTAAAAGAATAAAAATTATTTTCATCAATATCAGGAGTATATAATATGCCGGAGGGCGCTTTCCCGTAAATTATTATATTTGTAATGTTATCATCATATGGCATTACGTAAACATAAGCGTGAGATCCTTTGCCAATTTGATTAGCTGATATAGAATATCCACTAGGAGGCGATTTTACTGTAATTGTACATTCTGCTAATTCAGAAGCATTATTTTTGGATGCTTGAGCAATAATAGTTGTATTTCCATTGGCCAATGCAGTGATTAATCCGTTTTGATCAATGGCAGCAACCGTACTATTACTTGAATTCCAGAGAACTCTATTGTTTGTTGAATCGTCCGAATACAATACCGTTGCTGTTAAATGATGTGTGTCGCCAGTACTCATAGTTAGTGAATCATCACTTAGGATTACTTTAGTGATGAAAATAGATTTTTGCTTTTGCATATGCAAAAATAATATCAAAGCACAACATATAAATATAAGCATAATAAAACATATATTGCGAAACTTTTTGTTTTGAAATTTTTCAGGTAGTTTCTTCGCATCGATTGTGATGCCAAAGATGGAAAAAATATTTGCTATTATATTTATTATCGTTTCAATCAAGTTATCACCGCCTATTCAGTTTAATTATATCAAAGTAGTAATAAAAATCAATGAAATGTGTGATTGAAAGGGAGGGGGATGTGATTAAAAAAGAATAATTTAAACAGATTCAGGAAACAAGCAGTCTAAATAATAAAAAAGTGATTATTATAGAAAGTGAAACTGAATGTGAATGCAGATAATAGAAAAAATGAGTGGATAAATGTCATTGAAAGAAAGTATGGAATTTGTATAGCAAGGTTTAAATATACATCTGATGAAGAGTATATAGCTTATTTATATGGCATGGATGGAGAGGTAATCGGATTGAGGGATATAAATTCCGGGTTCCCATATGGAACAATAGAGGTGAGATTGTTGAATGACAAATATAAAGTAGAAGAAATTTTAGGGGAGGAATTTGCTTAGTAAGATTCGAGTGTTAAAAGGCTCATCCATCTGCCAGGGGGGCCGCTGGATGAGCCTTTTAATACTCGATAAAGCAGTTTAATTCTCCTGAAAAATGGTGGCTGGATCCTGAAATAGGGCAAGGCCGGGAGGATAATAAGTAAATAGCATAAAACAGATAAAAAGAATGCATACGAGGATGCGCAGTAAAGTAGTATAACATTCCAGCTTACAGGACTGTGTAAGTTTGTAGGAAAGCCAGAATGCGATGATGCTGCTTAAGACAAATATGCAGATATCCAGAATAAAAACATCTTTACCGATAATAAAAGTATAAATATAGAACGATATGGGGATTAGCATTGTCCCCGTTAAAATACCGAAAAGCAGTGCGGAAGTAATGCAAGGATATTCTTTTTTTAATATAAAAATCATAAAATCAGAATATATTAACATTGGGAAAAATAATAATTTCATGTGTTCCCATATCGACTCATTAACCGGGACAAAAAGACCGACTATATAATTGTTTCCGGACAAATCATATAGGAAATGAGCAAAAGATCCCATAATTATGACAAATAGTATTCCGATCGTGATATAGCGTCTCAATTTTTTCATAAACGATACCTCATAGGTAGTATATGCCGCTTTAAAGCAATTATGTGTATGATAAAAATTCAAAGTGATAAGACGGGAAAAAACGGGGGTGGCTGAAGTGGCCGTCCGGGGAGGGGCGCAGCGGGACTGCCGGGTGTGGAAATAAGAAGCAGGAGATTGGGGATTGGGAAGTACGGGGGAGCGAATGGCAAGGATAAATCATTGACAGCCGGTGGTATTTCCTCTATATTAAGTATTGATGAAACGGATGCATTTTAATGGAGGAAAGAGATTTTGATAAAAATCTGCAATTATCATTGCGGATTCTTTTTCTATAATAGGATTCGGGTGTCAAAAGGCCCATCCGACGGCCCCGCTTGGCAGATGGGCCTTTTGACGCCCGAATCCTAATAAAGAAGCCTGCCGGAGGAGGCAAGATGATAGATAAAGAGAAATTCCATGTGTTAAACTACGTAAGAAAAGAAGAGTATACCGGAAGTATGGATGGGATGAGGTATATGCTCCGCAAAAAGGAAGAACAGGATGCAAAGCTGGAGGTAACGATATGGCCGGAACCTTTCGGATATGCGGCTACTCCGGAAAACAAGAAGCAAAGAAAGGATTTTGTCTTCAGCGAGAAAGGGCTGGAGGAAGCGGTTGACTGGATGAATAATCAGTATGAAGGGCAGAAAGCCCTATGGGATGTGGTAAAATGAAGAAAAGAAAGAGCAGGACAGATCAAGTATATATACAGAAACGAGGAAAGCGGATAAGGCTGAGATTGCCGGGCATTGCAGCGGTTTTACTGGCCTTTCCGGTATATGGAATAGCCAATGGGTTGTTTAAATTGGCGGTTTGCAGGAACAGTTCTGATTCCTTTTTCCGGCAGGAAAGGATGAAACAACTGATTGGCGATATAAATAAAAGAAGGGAAGACAGAAAAAGGAAAAAAGAGGATGAACAGGGGAAAGGGGATATTTATGTAGGGAAAGGACTGGTTTTTGCCGATTTTGAGAAGGAAATGGAAGAGGGAAGGGCATGGTTCGAGTCGCAGGAAAAGGAGCGTATTACGATGACCAGCTATGACGGATTGAAATTGGTGGCTTACTATCTTCCGGCAAAAAAAGAATCCCACAAAGTGATGATACTGGTGCATGGATATAGGAATAATGGCATGATTGGGGATTTCTCCAATCTGGTAAAATTTTATCATGAATTGGGATATCATCTTTTGGTGCCTCACCAACGGGCGCATGGGGAAAGTGAGGGAAAATACATTTGTTTTGGCATCAAAGAACGTTTTGATTTAATGAAGTGGACGGAATATATCGCCAGACGTTTTGAGGAAAAATGCTGTATTTTTCTGTCAGGGATATCCATGGGAAGCGCAACCGTGCTTATGTCGGCAGGGTTAAAACTGCCGGAACAGGTGAAAGGGCTGATTGTGGATTGCGGATATACGTCACCGTGGGAAATTTTTACTTATATGCTTGCAAAAGATTTTTATTTACCTAAATTTCCTTTTTTATATATTGCGGATTACATATGCCATAGGAAAGCAGGGTTCCATTTTCGGGAATGCAGTACGTTAGAAAGTATGCGGACAAACCGCATACCGGTTTTGTTTATTCATGGCAGGAAGGATGAGACGGTGCCGTTAGAAATGAGCCGGATAAATTATGAAGCTTGTAGCGCGGAAAAGGAACTTTTTATTGTTGACAGGGCGGCGCATGGAACAAGCAATCTGGTGGAACCGGACGCATATCGGCAAAAAGTGGCGGCATTTATGGAAAAATGGAGTAATGGTATTGTTTTCTGATATTTGCCGGATGCCATAAGATTTTATGTTTTCAAAGTTGTGGGAATTTTGGCGGACGAAAACGGAGGCAGGATAAAACGGCGGGGAAGGAAAGTAGAAGAATTGAAAAAAAGGACAGGAGATGGGAGAAAAGAAGGCATGGAAAAGAGAAAGGAATGGAAAGATAGAAAATCCATAAAGGGGGGGAAGACGGCAGCCGTTGGAAAGAAAGAGGAAAAAAGAGTAATCTCCCAAAAGAACGGACGAGGAAGGACGGGCAGGGAGCAAGTTATGCCGGAGGATAAAAAGAATAGGGAATGGAAAGAAGCGGCAGGATGGAAGAGAGGGGACAGGGGAAACGGGAATAATGGTAAAGAGTGGGAAAAAGGCGAAAGGATATGGAAGCGCGATATAGAGAATGGCAAAAGCTTATGCAGGGCATTTGGAGAATGCGGAGGCTGCCAAATGCTTCATTTGCCGTACGAAAAGCAATTGAAACGGAAAGTAAAAGAAACGGGGAAATTATTGGAACCCTATGTTAAATTGGAAGGCATTATAGGAATGGAGGAGCCGGAGCATTACCGGAATAAAGTAAATGCCGCCTTTACTCATGACAGGCAAGGAAAACCATTGTCGGGGGTGTATAAGGAAGGGACCCATTATATCATTCCTATTAATAAATGCGTGTTGGAAAACGAGAAAGCGGATGAGATTGTCGGATCGATCCGGGAACTGCTTCCGTCTTTTAAAATAAAAACATATGATGAGGATACAGGGTATGGCTTATTTCGCCATGTCATGGTAAGAATTGGACAGGCTACGGGACAGATTATGGTGGTGTTGGTGCTGTCATCTCCCATTTTGCCGTCAAAAAACAATTTTGTTAAAGCATTGCTGAAACGTCATCCGGAAATTACAACAATCCTGATTAACGTAAATGAGCGGAAAACCAGTATGGTGCTTGGGGAAAACGGGCAGGTGCTTTATGGGAAAGGATATATTGAGGATGTGCTGTGCGGGATTACATTCAGAATATCGCCGAAATCATTTTATCAAGTCAATACGGTCCAAACGGAAAAATTGTATTACAAAGCAATGGAGTATGCAAAACTTACGGGGAAAGAAACAGTGCTGGATGCATATTGCGGGATTGGAACGATTGGAATGGTTGCAGCAGGTAAAGCAAAGCAGGTGATAGGTGTAGAATTAAATGAGGATGCAGTCAGGGACGCTGTTTCTAATGCGAGACGTAACAAGATAAAAAATATTGAATTTTATCAAAAAGATGCCGGGGAGTTTATGGTTCAGCTTGCGGAACAAGGGGAACATGTGGATACAGTATTTATGGATCCGCCCAGAACAGGAAGCGATGAAGTATTCCTAAGTTCTCTTGTAAAACTTGCCCCGAAAAAGGTGGTATATATTTCCTGCAATCCTGAAACTTTGGCGAGGGATTTGGCTTATATGGTGAAGCAAGGATACCGGGCGGTCAGAGGAATGTGTGTGGATATGTTTCCGTTTTGCGGGCATGTTGAGGTCGTGATAATGATGACGTATTGTGGTGATAGGAAGAAATAATAAGAGAGAGTTTCAAGTTCTGTGTAAACTGAAAAAACTGACATAAGATATGTTATTAGTTTCTAAGGGACAAAGCCATTTTTTCAGGCTTTGTCTCTTTCCTGTATTATAATCCAGATTTTATGCATGTCAAGCAGGGCTGCTGCGGTAGGATAACCGCAGAAAGTTAAAATAATGTTACAAAGGGAATGGTTTGTCCATTCCTTTTTTTAATTTCATTTGATATACTTATTTTAGAACGTATATAGCAAAGGATGAATAAATAT